>JAJTIF010000309.1 GCA_021299675.1 Pseudomonadota bacterium
AATCAATCTCAAAGGGCACGGACTGGTCGTGGTTAATCACCACCGCATCGTAGCTCATTTCTTTGTTGTCTCTGCGCTGAAACACATCTCCGACGACATCCACGGCGTAGATCGTGAGGTGGTGGCCCGACTGGCTCTCCAGGTTGATGTGGTCGACGTTATCGAAGAGGGATTTATCTGGCGAGACAATGTCCACTAAGAATCCTGCATCCGTGAGAGCAAGGGCAAGGAAGTGGATGTTGTCGAGATACCATTTATTTTTCGTGTGTGACTCAGGTAGAAGGGCGATGCGGATGATACTCTCGCTCAGCGTTTGACGAAAGAGCGCTGCTGCCTTCTTGAGATCTTTCGAACACACGTTATTCCAACCAGCAGGGTAGAGGTTGTGATCCACGGGCGCATACTTACGGGAACTCTCGCGAATGTCGACGCTCGAATAAATAGGCTGCTCATACTCTGATTGCCACAGGTCAATCTGACGATTCAGGGCGGTCCAGTTCTCAGCCACAAAGCGCTCGAGTTCGCTTTTTGTGCTAATTCGCATATTTTCTCCAATTGAGGGCAAGTTCTTTGACGTGATCGAGCGGTGAAGCCGCGAAGACTTCCGGGAAATCAAACACATCTTCAAAGCTTTGTGATTTATTGATAGCAGACTCTTTCGAGACAAAAAATTCTTTCAGTCGCGCCCCGTCCCCGGTGGGCTGCCAGTCGGTCAAGTGGTGGGCGAGAGTTTTGTTCAGCAAGAGATTCATGCGTCGTTTGTGTTTGAGGCTTGCTGACTTTTGAATGTCTTGCGCTTCGGTCATTTTACCTTGCTCCACAGAGGTCACAAGAAACCACGTGGCTTCCGACTCCCGACTCAGCACCTGCTCCATTTCGATGCCCTTGAGAAACGAAGCCCTCGAACGGTAGATGACTTCGAGCGCTTTGAGGAAGTCCTCCACAAAACTATCGCCAGTCACTTTCTCTAGGTACTGGAGCAGTTTATTCACACCGAACTCCACGACCTTATCCATGAAACCGGAGATCAGTCCCTTGCTTGGTCCCTCTGTCACTTTCTTTCCAAGAGAGGTAAAGATCTCGACAAAGCGATGGTCAAAAAACTGTTTTATTTTTTCAATGGCGTCTAGGAAGTCGAGGAAGTGTGAACCTGGAGGCGTATCCAGCACCACACAATCAAAGCTCTCCTCGTCGATGCGCATCTTGAGTTCGATCAAAGCCAGGATCTCATTCATCCCGCCATAGGGTTTGGTCAGGATCTCCACGATGCGATTGGATTTTAGCTCACTGACCTGGGCCATTTCGCCCATGCGAGCAATCGTTTTTTGGGGGTTCATTAAAAGCGCTTTCATCGGTTGAGGAAACGTCCCAATTCCTTCCAGGGAAGGGATGCTGCAAAGGATGCCCGAGTCTTCATCCCGCAAACCCAGGATGTCCTTGAGCCGCTTAGAGGGATCGATGGTCATCAGCAGAACTTTCTTCCCCTGAAGAGCAAGGTCCACGGCGCGAGCAGTAGCGAGTGTGGTTTTGCCCACGCCGCCTGTTCCGAAGAAGATTTCAAACTTTTTCTGCTGCAACTTCTTCATACGAGTTGCTCCAGGTAGGGCTTGAGCGTCTGGTACTGATCCTCAAGTCGGGTCTCTAGCACGAGAGGAAAGTTCCCATCAATGTGGGAGGCATACTCCTGGCAGACTTTATCTTCCAGCGAGACTTTCTTCTGCAGAGCTGTGGGCAAGTCCGCAATGGCTTTGCCCCAGGTCGCGAGGAGCTGGTTGAGAAAGATTTTACAGGGAATAGCTGCTAGGAGCCCAATCGAGTCTTTAAGCTCGATGGCTTCTTGTAGTGAGAGCTCTGTGGGAAGAGTAATGATCCGCACGCAGGTGTGCTGAGGATCGTAGAGCTTTTTAATCATTTTATTGGTGTCTTCAAAGACTAGACCAGATTGAAAGATTTCGCGGAAATTTTTAGTCGCTTCTAGCATCGTCAGCGCATGGCCCGAGGCGGGAGCGTCGAGGATCAGAATCTTTTTATCCTGGCTTTCGTGGATGATTTCCAGCATCTTGCCCATGCTGATCAGGTAGCCGAAGCCCGGCAGCATGTTCACCAGCGCTCGAAAGTAAGCAGACCTCACCACCCACTGTGCAATAGTGGAGGAACCCAGCTTCTTTTGAATGTAGCCTTGAGCACAGTCTTCGAGTTCAAGAAAGAGCTGTGGCACACTGAGATTATTTTTCGGTGGTCTCTGGGCTGAGGCTTCGCCCAATTTTTGCTGAGACAGGGTGACATAGAGAACATCTTTATCCTGTTCATGCAGATACTGGGCAAATAATAGGGCTGCGGTTGTTTTACCAACGCCACCCTTTCCTGTGAAAATATAGAAATTTTTTAGAGAGTTACTCATGCCTGCCCCTTAAAAGGAGTAGGCGAGAGTGAGAAGAAGTTTAAAGTAGTAACCTTTCACGTCCGGCTGATTGTCTTGGCGAGTACTAAAAGGCCAGTGCAACTGAGCCAGTGTACCTACGGTCCATTCATCATTGAGGCGCAGATCCACTCCGCCGCCGACGTTCATTCCAAAGGCTAACTTTTGCTCACTCCACTTTGATCCGCCATCGAGGTTTCTTTTGACTCGAGGGGCATAGAAGCCGAGTCCGCCGAGGATATAAGGAGAAAAATTATCGAACTCAAACATCCGGCTCTTAATCGATGAGTTCAGTGCCATCAGTTTGGTCCTTTCATTGTTATCTTCGTGCTCACTCATGTGAGCATTTACGACGACATCAAAGGAGTAGCTGGCGGCGTAGGAATAGATCAGGTCCATGGTGATCTTGTTTTCACCATACTTGGAGAGATCCCCGAGAAGGAATGTTTGTCCGAGACCCACACCAAAAGAGTGCTGCTGAACTTTTCTTGAAGCCGGTGCAGAGTTTGAGGCAAAAGCAGGGGATGAAGTTTCAGCTTTCTCGGTTTTTTCAGCTGGCTGAGGCAGAGATGGCTTCTTTTCTGAAGCCTCGTCCTTGAACTCATCTTTCGTGGAAGGTGTTTCAACCTTCGAAGCGAATGGCTTCGTTTGAGCGAAAGAGACTTGTACAAATAAAAAAGTCGCCGACAAAGCGGCGACTTTCAGAAATAAATTCCTCATGAAGAGGATATTAGTTCAAAGTAGTTGTGTTCTCAATAGAAGAAGTCATTGTGTTAACAAATGGCTTGAACTCTTCAGAAACTACAGCTTCAACTGGAGCAGAAGTTACTTCCATTCCGAGTTTAGCTTCTAGCATCTTGATATAACCAGTGAGAGTGCCTTCTTCAGAGCGGATTACGCGCTTAAGGAGCTCTGTGTCGCCTGGCTTAAGAGCCTTACGCTCTTGGTCAAACAACAACTGGATTTGAGTCATATACGTGATGTCGTTTTTTGACTTGTTGTCGATCACTTGAATTTCGTGACCTTCACGGATGATTTGTGCAATTTCTTCTAGGGTCACGTAGCAAGACTGGAACGTGTCATAGAGTTTGCGGTTCTGGTAGCGCTTGATGATGCGAACTTCTTTCATGTCGATTCCCCTATCTAAGTTTTGGTTTCCTACCTGCCGTAAAGACCGAGGTAATATTGTAAATAACTAGTGTTTTGGCCAGAGCCTTTTGATCAGTCTTAACAACAAGCATCTAAATATATTCGCAAGATTAATGCGAAGCTCAGAGTTGCTACTAAACAGTCAAATGGCTAAGTCGAGGGCATAGATACTAAACGCGTCGGAACTAAGTCAACCCACTCCGTCAAAAAAAATAATCTTTATGAAGAAGTTCAATAGGATGGGAAATATTTTCCTTGTGAAGTACCTGATTTAAGTAACTTAGGCCCATTGTTGAGGGGGGAGAGTACCCGGCATGAACTCTTAAAATTTGTGTTCCATAGGACCGATAGGCTCTTAGACGAGGTCACGGATTGGCCTCTGGTCCTCTAAGGAACATGAATGAATCACGCTTTTTCGTTTTTACTCATCACTTTCATCTTTGTGTCCGGATGCGCCCATCAATCTCAGATGATTGAGCTCACGGCTGAACAAAAAGAACAAGTGAATCGAGAAGCTCTCGCACTGGCCAGTGAGCGCTTGGATAAAATGGGAGAAGCAGCCTTGAAGAATGGCCCCGAGGCACAGCAGTATCTTGCCACCAATCTTTTCCTCAAGGGAAACTCAGCCTTAATGGAAGGTGACTTTGTTACCGGTGCCATGCTCTTTGGCCATTTAGTTAAACTCACTGATGACCCCTTCGTTCATAAAAAGTATGCCGTGGCGCTCATTCGAATTGGTGAGTTTGAACCAGCCGCGAAAGTGCTGAGTCAATTGGATCAAAAACTCAAGGGCTTGGACGAGAGTGTGACCTTGATTCTTGCCGGTGTGTACGCTGGACTTGAGAAGACAGCAGAGGCGCAGAAAACCTATCGCCAGATCTTAGCCAAGAATCCCAAGCAAGAAGACGCGTGTATCTTTCTTGGTAAATCGCTGGCCCTCGAAAAGAAATGGAACGAAGCCCGCTCTCACTTGCAAGCTTGCCAATCGCGCCACCCTAAAAACGGCATCTTCACTTATTACCTAGGTAAGATGAGCGTCGAGCAGGGACGGATCCCAGAGGCGCTGAAATTCTTCGAAGAGTCTCATCGTCGGGAACCATCCTCAACTCAGACCACGGCAGCTCTGGGGATCCTGTATGAACAAAAAGAGCAGTTTGATAAGTCGATCAAGATTTACAAAGAGCACCTCGCTCTGAGCCCGAACGACGTTTCGATCCTCTCTCGCATGGTGCAGGTTCTCTTTATGAAAGAGAAGTTCGAGGAAGTGATTCCCTATGCTGAAAAGTTAGTAGACCTGGACCCAGAGGATTTAAACATCAAGGTCCGCCTGGGTATCCTGTACACTGATTCTAAAGAATATGATAAGGCAGTCTCAGTTTTCAAAGAGATCCTTCAGCATGCTCCGCAGTCAGACAAGATCCTCTACTACCTCGGAGCGATCCACCAGGAGCAGAAAAAGTTTGAGACCGCGATTGATTACTTTACCCAGATCCCAGCGACCAGTGGTCTCTACCAAGATTCGAGCTTTCAAACGGCCACGATGCTGAGCCACCTGGCGCAGGTCGATTTTTTCCAAGATGAGCAGAACCTAAAGACAGGCGAGAAGTTCGTAACCTTCACACAAAAGAAGCTGAGCGAGTTCCCTGATTTGAAGGTGGAGCTCAGTGTTCTTCTTGCAGGCTACTTCGAAGCGATTGAAGATGACCAGAAAGCGATTGAAGTGCTTAAGGCAGTAGCTACGGATAAGAACTTCGTGCTCCAGCACCAGTACTATCTAGCTGGCCTGTATGAGAAGGTGAGTGACTTTGAAGCCTCAACGGCGATGATCATGGAGATGATTGAAAAAGACCCAAAAAACGCCCACGCCTGGAACTTCATCGGTTATTCGATGCTGGAGCGGGGAGTGGAGCCAGCGGAAGCCCTTCCTTATATAGAGAAAGCTGTGCAGCTCTCGCCGGATGACGGCTACATCCGCGACTCGCTTGGGTGGTACTACTTTAAGATTGGTCGCAAGAAAGAAGCTCTCAAAGAGCTGACTCTCGCCTTCAAAAAAGTTCCTGACGATGTGGTGATCGCCAAGCACTTGGCCATCATCCATAAGGATATGCAAAATTTTTCTCAGGCGCGGCGCTTTCTTAATCATGCGATGAAGAACGCCCGTCTTATGAGTGAGAAAAGAGAAATCACTTCTGTCATGGAGTCGATCGAAAAGAATCGTTTTCCTGCATCAGCGGCTCAAAACGACTAATCCTGCTTGCCGAAAGCTCTGAGTCGTCTGATGATAGTTGGTTTATGAAGTTTCTTTTGCTCCTTTGCCTCCTTAGTTGTGCTCACCAGATTCCTTCTTCGCAGACCTCGTGGGGCGAACTCTGGGGTCGGGTCCATTTTTCCGGTTCCGGCAAAACTCGCCTTGAGGTTCCGCCCCAGTCCTGGACCGCCTCCTTTGAGAGCGGCTTTGAAAATAACGATTGGCAGATGTCTTTGCGGATTCCCACTCAAGGTGAAGTCTTTTTTAGTTTTCCAGCACTCACGAATTCTGTCATGAGTCCTATCGGCCCGGAAGATTTTCGGGGCGAGGTCTTGGCGGCGCTGCGCGAGGCTTCACAACAGAGAAAACTTAATTATCCAACTCTGGGCCAAGACTTTTTGCAGGTTGTTCACCATGTTATGAGGTGGTCCTACGACAAAGAGCTTGGGCTTGATGCGTCGTGCGTCGAGAAAAAGCAGCATTTGTATGAATGCCGAAGAGACGACATCCATTCGCTTTGGTTTTGGGATTCTTTTAAGCAGGAATTTGTGGGAACTTTCGCGTTGCGCGGAGATTACCGGATAAAAATTTATTTTCGTAACCTTACTGAGTCTGTCTTTAAACGAGCCACGTTTGAAGTCTCGCGCTCGAGTAGCGCCATTCAAGACATCGAGCTGCGACAGGATATTTTCTTTCGCTAGCGGCGCATAATTGACTGCGTTAGAAGCAACGAGGGTCAAATTGCACCTCTTGCCGCACTCAACTTCTTTTTATAGTCAGTATGATTAATAAGCTTCTACAATAAGCTGATTTTTTAATAGGTCATTGCATGACGAGGAGTACAGCGATGCTAAAGCGCCTGACGATAATTTTGTCTCTGTTATTAGTTGTTCTGGGTTGTACCAGAGAGCAGAACTATAATGAAAAAGTTCTGAATCTCATTAGCCCGCAAAAAATTAAGGGCTTCGACCCGATTTATGCTGCGGACATGTACGCCTCAAATGAAATCGGCAAGGTCTACGAAGGCCTTCTTGAGTTTCACTATCTCAAGCGTCCCTACGTCCTTACTCCAAACCTTGCGGAGTCGATGCCTGAGGTCTCTAAAGATGGCCTCACTTACACTTTTAAAATCAAAAAAGGTGTTGTGTTCCAAGACTCAAAAGTTTTCCCGAATGGCAAAGGCCGCGAGCTAAAAGCTTCGGACTTTGTGTATTCTATTCAGCGTATGGCTGATCCAAAACTTCAGTCTACCGGCTGGTGGTTGCTCGACGGAAAGATCGCAGGCCTCAATGAGTGGCGCGATAAATATGCTTCAGCTGAGAAAGTGAACTACGACGAAGAGATTTCAGGTCTTAAAGCTCTAGATACTCACACTTTGCAGTTTAAGCTTGTAAAGCCTGTCCCTCAGTTCCTCTACGCATTGGCGATGACTTTTACTTCTGCCGTGGCAAGAGAAGTCGTGGAAGGATACGGACAAGAGTTCCAAAATTATCCTGTCGGAACAGGACCCTTCAAGCTGGGTTATTTTGATAATTCAAACCGTATCGTGTACGAGAAGAACCCAACTTTCAGAGATAAATTCTATCCTACAGAAGGTGCTCCAGGGGATGAAGAGCGTGGCTTTTTGGCTGACGCTGGAAAGAAGCTTCCCCTCGTTGATAAAGTCATCGTAAATATTATCGTAGAGTCTCAGCCCCAGTGGTTGAACTTCCAGAAAGGTAGCGCTGACATTCTGGGCGTTCCGAAAGATAACTTCGACCAGACAGTGGTCAACGGCAAGGACCTACACCCGTCCATGGCGTCGAAAGGCATCAAGCTCGAGATGGTCAACTCTCTCGATACAACCTACATCGCCTTCAACCACGAAGATCCACTCTTCAAGAATAACATCAAGCTTCGCCAAGCGATGTCTCTCGCCTATGACCGCGATGAGGCGAACAAGCTCTTCTATAACAACACAGCGAAGACAGCTCACTCGATCATTCCTCCGGGCATTTCTGGCCACAAGGCTGACTACAAAAATCCTTACGTAGCGTTTAACGTTGAACAAGCAAAGAAGGTTCTGGCAGAAGCCGGATACCCGGATGGTAAAGGTCTCCCAGAGCTGAGCTACGAGACTGTGGGCTCAACTGTGGCTCGTCAGATGGGTGAGTTCTTTGTGAAGAAGATGGCTGACATCGGCGTGAAAGTAAAAATCAGCACGAACACCTGGCCTGAGTTGGTGAAGAAAACCAACACGAAAGCAGCTCAGCTTTTCGGTATGGCATGGGGAGCAGACTACCCGGACGCAGAAAACTTCTTTGGCCTCCTTTATGGGCCGAATGAAGCACCAGGTTCTAACTCTTCAAACTACAAGAATGCAGAAATGGATAAGCTCTTTAAGCAATCCACAATCATGCAGGATTCTCCTGAGAGAACAGCTCTCTATGAGCAGATGTACGTGATGGCAGCTGATCAGGTTCCTTGGATCTACGGCATGCACCGTACAGCAGTGACTGTGTTGCACGGCTGGCTGAAGAACTACAAGTATATCGAGTTCACACAAACTCAAATCCAGTACCTGAACGTTGATCTTGAGTCCAAGAAAGTGCTGGTAAATAAGCTCTAAGAGAGGATAGATGACAAATTATATTATTCGACGACTGCTCTACTTGATTCCTGTCGTCCTCGGTGTGGGTCTTATCATATTCATTCTTTTCAACGTGGTTGCCGGTGATCCGGCACCACTTCTTCTTGGAAAGCATGCCACTCCTCAACAGGTGCACGAACTCCGTGAGCAGTTGGGTTTGAATAAACCTCTCTACATGCAGTACTTCGACGTTGTGAGAAGCTCATTTACTTTTGACTTCGGTAGATCCTGGGCCACGCGCCAGGAGATCTTTGAGATGATTAAGATTGGCGCCTGGCCTTCTTTGACCCTCACGATCCCAGCATTCTTTCTTTCTACTGTGATCTCCATCTTACTTGCATTAGTGGTGGCGTTTTACCGTGGAAAAGGCATCGATTTATTTATCCGCTTTCTTTGCATCGCTGGTATGTCGATCTCCTCTGTCGCCTATATTCTCTTTTTTCAATATTTCTTCGCCTACAAGCTGGGCTGGTTTGAAATCAGTGGCTATGAGCCGCAGTTTCCAGATTTCTTTAGCTATGTTGCTCTTCCGGGTATCATTTGGATCGTTTTGAGTCTGGGTCCTGATGTGCGCTTCTTTAGAACGGTCATCCTCGATGAAATTTATCAGGACTACGTTCGTACTGCTCGTGCCAAAGGGTTAGGGGAAATCAAGGTTCTGCTAAAGCATGTCCTTAGAAACGCCATGATTCCAATCATCACTTACGTTGTGATCCAGATTCCCTTTTTGATCTTGGGTGCGCTTCTTTTGGAAAGTTTCTTCTCGATCCCGGGCCTCGGGGGTATTACCCTCAATGCTCTGAACTCCTCGGACTTTCCGGTGATCAAGGCGATGGCAGTGCTTTCATCGATTGCCTATATCCTTTTCTCGTTACTAACAGACATCCTTTATACCGTGGCTGATCCCCGCGTGAAGTTGAAGTAGGTAGATTATGTCATCACAGGATACTAGATCTCTCTGGGCAGATGCTTTTAGCCGATTAGTGAAAGACCGCTGGGCGTTGATCTCGTTATTAGTTGTTGTTACTTACGCACTCGTTGCTCTTATGGCTACGCTTGGGATTGGTATGCCGGATTGGCGCTCCAGTCTTGGCATAGAATATCTTGCTCCGAGTGGTGAGTTCTGGTTTGGAACTGACCTCTTTGGACGTGATGTGTTTGCGAAAGTTATTCACGGAACGAAGATCGCCATGAGTGTGGGGCTGATTACTTCATTGATCGCTATTCCTATCGGTGTGGTGATTGGTGCCCTGGCCGGATACTTTGGCGGTTGGGTGGATGATATCATCTCTTGGTTCATTACTACTTTCTCTTCAATCCCTAACATCATGCTTTTGATCTCCATTACTTTGATCATGGGGAAAGGGCTCCTGTCTGTGTATCTCGCCCTCGGGATGACTGGTTGGGTGGGGCTCGCTCGTTTGATCCGCGGAGAAGTCATGAAGCACAAAGAGCGGGAGTACGTGCAAGCGGCTTCTGCTTTGGGTGGGGGGCACTACAGAAAGCTTTTTGTTCATATCCTTCCCAACGTGACTCACTTGGTGATCATCAACACCAGTTTGCAGTTCCAGACAGCGATTAAGTCAGAAGTGATCCTCTCGTACCTGGGCCTTGGTGTTCAAGGCGAGCCGAGCTGGGGCACGATGATCGATGACGCCCGGATGGAGCTCGCTCGTGGTGTCTGGTGGCAGCTGGCGGGAGCCACGCTGGCGATGTTTATTATCGTTTTAGCTTTTAATATTTTGGGTGATGCTCTTCGCGACGCTCTTGATCCAAAACTCAAAGGGAAGTGACATGGAAAGTCCTCTACTATCGATTAAGAACTTAACCGTTGATTTTAAGACCACAGACTCAGAGATGAGAGCTGTCGACAATATTAGCTTTGATGTGCCGATGGGCAAGACCGTTGGAATCGTGGGTGAGTCCGGCTCTGGAAAAAGTGTGACCTCGCTCGCAGTGATGCGCCTTCTGCCGCAGCCGCCGGCCCATATTACCGGCGAAATCCTTTTCCAAGGTAAAAACCTACTGGGTCTGCCAGAAGATGAGATGAGAAAAATCCGGGGTAACAACATCTCCATGATTTTCCAAGAGCCCATGACCTCGCTCAACCCTGTTTTTAAAACAGGCGCTCAGGTGGCAGAGACTCTCATGCTTCACAGAGGTATGGATAAGAAGACGGCGTGGGAAAAGACGATTGATCTTTTTAATGAAGTGGGGATCCCTAATCCTTCACAGAAAGTCCACGCTTACCCGCATGAAATGAGCGGAGGACAAAAGCAACGGGTAATGATCGCCATGGCGATTGCCTGTGACCCGAAACTTCTCATCTGCGACGAGCCGACCACAGCGCTCGACGTGACGATTCAAAAACAAGTTCTCGAGCTCCTTGCTAAACTTCAGCAAGAGCACAAGATGAGCATGCTCTTCATTACCCACGATCTCGGTGTGATCGCCGACATCGCTGATGATGTGGTAGTGATGTACCGTTCGAAGATGGTGGAAAAAGATAAAACACGCTCGATCTTTGAGACCTCTCACCACCCCTACACCAAGGGACTGATTGCCTGTCGTCCAGACCTGGGAGCCAACCCTAAGCGCCTGTTGACCGTGAGTGATTTCATGGATGAAGAAGGCAAGGGATTAATGGTTACGCGCGAGCGCATCCAGGTCTTTGAGAAAGATTACGCAGCTAAAAATTCTAATGAAGTTCTCTTGGAGATCAATGATCTCCACACGCATTTTCCTATTAAGGGCGGCTTCCTCGGACGCCAGGTAGGAGAGGTCAAAGCTGTCGATGGAGTTAGCTTTAAGCTCCAGCGTGGTAAAACTTTGGGACTGGTAGGAGAGTCAGGTTGTGGGAAGACCACACTGGGCCGCTCAATCCTCAGACTTGTAGAGCCCACCTCTGGTCAAATCATTTACAACGGCCAGGACATCACGAAACTTGCGGCACCGGACATGCGTCTCTTACGCCGCAAGATGCAGATTATTTTCCAAGATCCTTACTCCTCTCTGAATCCTCGTATGACGGTTGGTGAAATTTTAACTGAGCCGCTAGTGGTGCACGGTCTTGGGGGATCAAAGCGCGAGCAGTTGGATGCCGCGAAGATGCTCATGGAAAAAGTGGGCATGAAGGCCAATCAACTCAATCGCTACCCGCACGAGTTTTCCGGTGGCCAGCGTCAGCGTATCTGTATCGCCCGCGCTCTGATGCTGAGACCTGAGTTTGTGATCTGTGATGAATCCGTGTCTGCACTTGATGTGTCGATCCAGGCCCAGGTGCTCAATCTTCTCCTCGATCTGCAGGAAGAGTTTAAGTTGACCTACATCTTCATCAGTCACGACCTGAGTGTGGTGAATTTCATCGCCGATGAAGTAGGCGTGATGAATAAGGGCAAGCTTGTGGAGCTCGATCGTGCTGACCGCATCTACAAGCAGCCGCGCGAGGATTACACCAAAACGCTTCTCGGTGCGATCCCCAAGGGACTTCCAAAGAATCTAGAGTCGTTTATTAATTCGTGAGTAGAGGATCAGGAACACCATGGCGGCAGCCGTGCCAAAGTAGGTGTTCCAGTTCCAGTTCCCTTGGAGCACAGAGGTATTGATCCAGACCGCTGAGAGCCCGCAGGCGTAGGCGCCCACCACTGAAGCCACAGAGAATTCAAACTTAAAGAACTTGTTGAGTAGGACGCGGGTGATGAAAATTCCGAGCAACGCGCCCGCCGTCCAGGACTGAATCTTTAGTCCTAAGAGTAGCAAACCATCGTACTTCGAAGATAGATAGGCGACCCCGAAGAGGCACAGGGTAATGAAGATATTATCCACCACAAAATAGTATCCCATGCTGCGCTTGGTGCGGTTGGGGAGAATGTCGTTGTAGAGAGTGGCACAAAGAGCATTGATCGTTGAGTCGAGGGTGCTCATGGTCGCAGCAAGAACACCAGCGACCATCAACCCCTTGAGACCAGTGGGGAAGTAGGTCACGATGAAGTGGGCAAAAAGGTGATCGGCGTTCGGGACATCGGCGGGCATGGGGTGAGACTGATAAAAAGACCAGAGAAGTGCTCCCACACTCAAGAAAAGTAAACCCACAGAGATCGAAATGAAAGAAGAGAAGAAAATCGCATACTGGGCTTTCTTCAGGCTTTGATTTCCAGTCATTCTCTGCACAAAGTCCTGATCCACTCCGTGCGTGGACATGTCAAAAAGAATTCCACCCAGGAGGCCTGCGATCACCGACATGGGTTGAGAGAAGTTAAAGATATCAGTTTTGTTGGCAGCACTGGCCATCGAAATCATCTCGCCCCAAGACATCTGGGCAATGCTCGGAATCATAAAGTGTGCCACGATCCCACCCGTGATGAAGATGCCCATCTGGAGGACATCTGTGCGCACGACTGCTTTGAGGCCACCGATAAGAGTGTAGAAAAATGTCATGGCCGTAGTAAGCGCTAGCCCCACGTAGACATTCACGCCCATGAATTCAGCGACCAAGATTGACCCAGAAAAGAGCCGCACGCCCACCGAGAAGATTTTTGAGAAACTATAAAAAGTGCCGACCATCCGTCGACCGCCGCCGCTACTTCCCTGTGCCATCACTTCGTAAATGGTGAGGCCCTTACCGTAGATCTTGGGGAGAAAAATGAGGGCGACGATGAGGCGGCCCAGGATCGCACCGATGTAGATCTGCACGAAGCTAAAGTCTTTGTTGAAGGCAAAAGCCGGGATCCCCAGAAAGGTGAGGGCCGAAACTTCAGTCGCAATAATAGAGCAGATCGATTCAGTAAAGGAGAGTGAGCGACTGGCGAGGTACTGCTCCTCGGAGCTATTAGCGGACTTAAATCGTCCACCACTGACTTTCCATGCAATGAGGAATATCAAGCCGATATAAGCGCTAACAACAAGGGAATCGAGAGAAGCCATGGATAACACCTTTTGGAATGAGTCCTATCATAAGAATCTTGGAGTTTCTTAGTCTAGAATTCACTTTGCTTGTTGAAGAAATAATAACAAATAATCCAGTTTTTCCTCGAAAAATCATCAGGATAGCCGAAAAGAAAGATGGAGGAGTCCGATTGATCGAAACAGATAAAAAGAGCCAATTTCAAAATGTTGAGATGAAAGAAATCAACATCGATGAAGTGCTCGCCATGAGTTTGGCGAGAGGTGATCTTTTTATTCAAACCGAGAGCTCACGAATCTTTCGACTCAAGCGCGCTGGTGATTTCCTAGAAGCTGAGTGGAAAGAGAAAATTAAAAAACATCCTAAAATTTTTCAACGCTCCTACTCGAATGCAGAAGTGATTAAAACACTGAGTTTTCGTCTCAAGCGCTGGATGGATGAAGAAGATCCGGAGCGCTTTGAAATCGAATTAAAATTTCTTCTCAAAGAACTCCAGGAGCAAATTCATTCTCATGCCACAATGTTCGATCTCTCGATTGCATTCTTTGAGGTGTTTAAACCAGACCAGGCGATCATCCAGCAGTTCCAAGATAGTCATGTGATCCTCTACCGTCGTGCTCACTTGGTTGCGACCTTGTGCTCAGTGTTTGCCTTGAGCTGCGGCTACCATGATCCGCGCTTCGTGCGTGATCTCTATCAGGCGGCTTGGGTGTTGGACTACGGACTGGTGAATCCCGACTTCAGCTATTGGGTCGCGCTAGCGTGTCAGGCAGAACGTGTGCGCGCAGGCTCGGGCGTGGCATTCCTTCGAGAGAAACGCGCGAGTCAAAAAGAAATCGATCTCTTCCTCGCTCATCCGGTCTTGAGTCTTGAGAAGGCACAAAGCGAACTCACCCTCGCATTCCCGGAAATCCTCACGAGCCTCATCCGCCATCACGAAAAACGTGATGGAAGTGGATTTCCTAACTCCATTCCTTACTCCCTCATCTCTGACTGGGAGGCGCTGCTGGTCTTCTCGGATCAATTTGTCGCCTACGATGAGGTGGACATTGAAAAGCAGTTCACTCTGGCGTTGCGGGAGATGTGGAAAAACGTCCAGTCTCTGCCGCTCGAGCTCTTACCCGTCCAGCGCGTGGTAGAGAAAATTAAAAAATGGTTTAGGTCTAAGATTTCTTTGGAGGTATCAGCATGATATCCAAAAAAGAAATTCTTGTCCTTAACCTGACAGCTCAAAGCATCGAGGGCCTGTCGAGTTTCATCACAAGTCTCGGGGGCCGAGTCCTGGGCCGCAATGAGTACAATACAGAGCTGGAGCTGACTCACATCATCGTGAGTGGCGACATGGACTTCATGGCCACCAGTAAGACCTTTGATACCGTCTCAAAAAATATTGCACTCCTCTCTATATCTCCTGTGCCCCACTACGATTCGTTCGTGCTTTCCAATGGCCGCTTGGTCATCGATCAGCAGTGGCTCAAGGATAAACTCGCCCGTGCTAGCCTTGAGAAATTCTTCCTGGGCCAGGCGAGTGTGTACCTGGATGAGAATTTCTCAGAGCTCAAAGATGCCGTGAGCTTTAAGGTCACCAATCACTTGCGCATAGGAGCGGATCTCGATCGCCTGTGCTCGTATGTACATCAGTTCGACGGCGCCGTGGTCAATGTGCGCACCTTCATGGATCACGCTCTTTATTACCTCGTCTACCTCAAGCAAGCAGGCATCAGCGGCTTGCCCTTCGAGGTTGACTATGCCCGTTCAGACAAAGAGCTGGTGGTGCAGATCCACGTGTCGGTCAGAAATTTTGTCGCTGAGTACATGCTCGATAGTTTTGGCCAGCCCAACGGCCATGATCCACTTCGCTACCTGCTCAACATCTGTGCCCTCTCCTCTGACTTCTTTGAGGTCCAGTACATCGAAAATGCCGCAAAGCTTGTCCTGTGTGGCATGTGGCAGAGTAAAAAGTCTGAACGCACGATTCACTTTCCCAATCTCATGCTCAATCGCATCTTCACCACCTCACAGATCGAAAAGATGCTGCAGGAGAAGATTACCTACTTCAGCGAGATGGCGACGCCCGTAGCGGAGCTGGAGAAGAAGCCGCTGCCAGGGCACTTGCTTGAGATGGTCATGCCGGAAGCGAGCCATGGCGGGTACCTCAAAGATCACCCCGAGTTGGCGAAAGTGCTCGTGGCCTACATCATCGATCACTGGGATCAAGAGCACCCGGACAAAGACGTTAATGTAATCGAGGAAGACTCACTCATCCGCTATCTGAAGGATTACTCCAACCAAGAAGAGATCGCCAAACTCATTGACGTTGACATCAACTTCCTCCTCGAGCGCGTGAAGAAACACAACGTCGCCAAGGCTTACGAAGAAGAGATCGGGCGAGTGCGAGATAATCTCAAAGAAGATGAGGCCTTTCAGAAAGTCTTGGGCGATAGTTTCGCAGAAAAGATCGCAGAGAAAGTGGCCGGTAGTCTCGAGAAGCAGGACCTCGCCCAGTTGATTGAGGGGGGGGGTGAGGAGCCGGACATCGCGGTGGCGGTGAAGGGCGGCGAAGATGAGGAAGACGTCGCCATCATGGTCAAGGGCTCTAAGGCTAAAGATGAACTGGTCCAGAAAGTGACCGGCAGCTTTGACGAGGAACTCGCTAAGATCACCATCTCAGGAGATAAACCCAAGACTGATAACTTCATCATGCGCATCAGTCAGGGCATCGGTGAGCAGGTCAAAGGCGACTGGAAAGTTAAATCCAGCATCACCGAGAAAGTGGCACCCGATAAAGTTCGCCACCACCTTAATCGCTTCGCCCACAACATGGGTAAAACGCTTGAGAACCTCAGCACCACTGACTTGCAGGAATTTTCGCGTATCGAGATCCCACAGATCATCGACGAGCTGGTGCAGGTGGATGAGACTTTTGTGATCCCAGAGACCGTGCTCCCGGAGCTTCCGGATTACCAGTTTAGAAATAATTTCCAGCAGACCCTTGCAGCGAAGATGAATGATCTCTTCCCGGGCAAGACCTCTAAGGAGATCGCTGGGATCGTGACGGCAGAGGAGCAAGAGAAGATCATCCGGGAAGTGGTGAAAGAGACGGTGAAGTCCACGGTGACAGAACACAAGGATCTCGAAGAGGCTCAGTTGATCAAGGCCCTCTCTTCCACGCTCAATGAGACGGAAGGGGACATTAAGACGATCATCAAGGGCAGCCAGGATGAGGTGAAAAAGTTTGAGGGCGAGCAAGTCATCCAGCGCCTCTTCTCCGAGGCGCCAACAGAAGCCAGTGCAGCTAATCCTGCTCAAAACGGCGGCGGACAGGATGCGGCGAATGCGATCTTGATCAAGAAGCTCAAAGAGCTCGAAGCAGAAAATGGGAAATCCAAGAAGATGCTCGAGGCCCTGTTGGTTGAAAATAAAACGCTCAAAGACACCAAAACACAGGTCCAGGAGATCGATCGCGAAGCCAAAGAGCTGGCGCGCCAGGAAATCATCTCAAATCCTGCGACAGCGGAAGCGATCAGCATTGAAGAAGCCGAAGTCCTGCCCTTTGATCAGAAGATGAAGATTATTAAAGAGCTTGCGAGCGGTAAGACGATCGATGACAAAACCACTGAGAAGCTCAAGCAGGCCCTAGAGCGCGAACAGAAAATTGTCATGATGGCCAAGCAAGCCGAGGCCGATATCAAGAAAGCCAAGATCGAGATGAAGCAGAAAGAGATTCTTTTCACTCAGCAGATCGAGAAGGCCAACCGGGCACTCAAGTCTAAAGACATGGTGGTGCAAAAGGCCCGTGACGGCATGGCCATGGTCATGACGAAAAAAGATAAGGACATCAAAGATCTGAACACGAAGATCTCTAATCTTGTGGGCTCCCAGCAGGCGACGGACACCGCCGAGCTTTCACAGATGCTCAAGAACCTTGAAAAAGAAAACCAATCTCTCTCCAAGCTCTCGGAGATGTATAAATCCAAACTCGCGGCGATGGCCTCGAACATGGAAAAACAAAATAGCAGCTCGAACCCAAAATCCAACGAAGAAGTACGAAAGCTCACGATGGAAAAGCAGCGCATGGAAGTGAGCCTCCAGGGCTTCACGAAACAGATGAAAAAAGCCAAATCAAGGATCGAGTTGGATCAGCAGGAACTCACCCGCATCCGCTCCGAGAAAGCGCGCTTGGAAGAAGCCTTGAAGACAGCTATCTCTTCTTCAGGGCCCGTGGCTTCAGCCGTGGCCCAGAATAATACTGAGGAAGCCAAGCGAGTTAAAGAGTTGGAGCTCGAGATCGCCCAGTACGCCCAGAAGAGTAATAGGTACGAAGTGACGGTGAAAGATCTCGAGAAGAAACTCACCGAGATGACGAGTATGTTGGCCAAAAACCAAACAGCGGCCAGTGGCTCAAATGATAAGAAAACCGCCCAACTGGAAGCGGCGGTGAAAAAGCTTTCCATGGATTTCTCTGCGGCCTCAACCTCCTTGAACGATGCCAAGAAAGAGCAGCAGAAAGTGCGTGCGGAGAATACGGCGCTTAAAAACCAGCTGGAAAAACTCAAAAAAGACATGGAAAAAGCTGCGGGCAAGTCTAGCGCGCCGAGCAAAAAAGCCTCTTAAACACAAGATTTCTTGCCTAAATCCATTCATCCCTTTATTCTGCCACCCATGCCCGGTTGGTGGAATTGGTAGACACGCCAGACTTAGGATCTGGTGAGCGATCGTGGGGGTTCGAGTCCCTCACCGGGCACCACTCTTATTTAATTGCCTCTGGCAATTATCTTAAAAGGACTCTGAACCCTAATCAGAGTTTTAAAAGCCCCCTCACCAGGGGCTTTTTTTTGCTCTCTCTGCCTGCCCAGGTGGTGAAATTGGTAGACACGCACGATTCAGGGTCGTGAGCCGCGAGGCGTGAAGGTTCAAGTCCTTTCCTGGGCACCATTAGTCAAGCTCTGCGAACCAACATTTGCAGAGTGTTTTAAAAAGCCGGAGTCTCGCGCCTCCGGCTTTTTTATTTTCAACTCACCTTCAAAATTCTCCTGATCCAAATTCCAATAGATTCGAAGCTGGTCCACTCCGATCTCCACACGGTGAATGAACTTCTGCAAGATGCTGCGTTTGATATTAAAGTCAGGATTTTCCAAAAGAGTCTTCTTCGCTATTTCTTTGAACTCCTCGAACGTTTCAATGGTGACGAGCCTTTCAGAAAGATTGATGTCCTTCACCTTTAAGAGACGTTCTTGTAGGTCTTTTTTCACCGCTTCAAGCTTCTCCATTTGCTTAAAGAGGGGAACAGGTGACACTGCCACTGGTAAGATTGCAATTCTCTCAGCTAGGGCATCCAATTGCGAATTCACCCCATAGAGTTTCGCCTTCAGCTTTTCTTTTTCGGAACTCTCGTCATTTTCTAAATGCAACTCCTTCACTCGCCGTTGAAGCCCTAGGATAAATTCATCATTTCCTAGAAGCCGACAATATTCCGTCCAGACCAACGCTTCTGCTTTCTTGGCCTGAACTCTGGTGGGATCGCACTTAAAGGTCTTCTTGGTGAGGCAGGACTCTCGCTTTGTCGCCCAGGAATGTTCGTAATAAGGCACCTTTCCATTTCTAGCTGTGGCAGACTTGCCAGGCATATGATCACCGCAGGTCATGCAAAATGCCACTCCCGATAAAAGATAAGGGTGTCTGCTCTGATCGGTAATGGGCTTAAGGCGGGATCGATTTTTGGTCAGCTTTGCGTTTGCTCGATGAAAGATCGTTTCATTTACAATTCCCTCCCAGACTGCCTTCACTTCCTTATCCCCCCCTTTATGACGGTAAGACTTCACTCCGATATAGGCCTTGTTCCTCAGCATCTTTTGCAAGTTATCCACTGTAAAATGCCCAATGCGCATTCTGGAGCCGCCACCTTCAAGATGTGCCTTTGCCTTATGGCCGTTGTCATTAAGCCAGCGAGCGGCCCTAGAGAGACTTCCTTCGCGCAGGAAAGTATCAAAGGCCACCCTGACGGTTTCCGCATGGGGCCCATCAATGTCCAGACTTCCGCTTCTGGAATGACATTTCTTAAAACCTAACGGAATTGAGCCGCCGTTATAAAGTCCACGGCTTGATCTCGCTAAGATATTCGCTGCTACTCGTTCACTGGTTTGCTTCCTCTCGAATTGAGCAAAGTTCATCATCTGAAAGAGCAGCATTTCTCCAGCCGCTGTGGTGGTGTCGAAGTCGTTACCAAGACTCATGAAGCGGCAACCAAGGTCACGCATCATGTCCCACATCTCCAAGAAGTCGCGGTTGTTGCGGGAAAGCCTCGTGATCTCAGTCACCATCACGAGGTTCACTTTCTTGGAGCGAATATCCCGCAGCATATCTTGAAGTCTAGGGCGATTCATATCCTTCGCTGAGATTCCCGCATCGATGTACACGCCTACGAGTTCGCCGAAGTTACTCTGTCGAT
>JAJTIF010000259.1 GCA_021299675.1 Pseudomonadota bacterium
GCGCTTTTGTGATGCCTTTAATATTTCCATCGTCACTCTGGTGGATGTGCCGGGCTTCTTACCTGGTACCGTGCAAGAGTACGGCGGCATCATCCGCCATGGCGCCAAGCTCCTTTACGCTTACTCAGAAGCTACAGTGCCGATGATCACACTCATCACACGCAAGGCCTACGGGGGTGCGTATGACGTGATGGCGTCAAAGCATATCCGGGCAGACATTAACCTCGCGTACCCCACTGCTGAAATTGCGGTGATGGGAGCCGAGGGAGCGGTGAATATTATCTTCCGAAACGAGCTGGCAGGCCTTAAGGGTGGAGAGTTTGACTCCAAGAAGAAGGGTCTGGTCGAAAACTACGAAAACCAATTCGCCAACCCTTACCGCGCGGCGGAGCTGGGTTACGTGGATGAAATTATTTTCCCAGAAAATACTCGCTCCAAGCTCTATCAGTGTCTCAAGATGCTCGAAAATAAAACAGTCACTCGTGCTCCAAGAAAGCACGGGAACATTCCTCTCTAGGACTTATTATGAAACGTGTTTTAATTGCCAACCGCGGAGAGATTGCGATTCGAGTTGCTAAGGCACTAAATGAATTGGGTCACGTGAGTGTTGGGATCTGGACTGACAATGAGCCGGAGGCGGCGCACTTGGAGTACTGCAAAGAATGGGTTCACCTCCAAGGATCGAGCAATCGGGAAACCTACCTCAATGTACCAAAAATCCTCGAGCTGATTAAAAAATATAAAATTGATGCTGTTCATCCGGGTTACGGATTCCTATCCGAGAACGCGGAGTTCTCTCGCACCCTCGAAAAAAATGGTGTGACTTTCATCGGCCCCAACACGAAGGCGATTGAAGCCATGGGTGATAAGGCCATCTCCAAGCAGTGGGCTGAGAAAGCGGGGGTTCCCGTGGTTCCCGGCTCGACTGGTGAAGTGCCTACAGTGGCAGAGGCCATAAAGCTCTGTAACTCGATTGGTTACCCAGTGCTACTTAAAGCGGTCGCTGGTGGCGGCGGCAAAGGCATGCGCCCCTGTTACTCAGAAGCGGATGTAAAAATAAACTTCGAAGCGGTTCAGCGTGAGGCGCTTTCGAGTTTTGGTAATGCTGGACTGCTCGTCGAGAAGTACGTTCAGAACCCCCATCACATTGAAGTGCAAATTTTAGCGGATAAGAAGGGAAACGTTTACCACCTCTTCGAACGCGAGTGCTCCATTCAGAGACGCCACCAGAAGATCATCGAAGAAGCTCCTTCGCCCTTCATCGGAAATGATGAAGCTCTTCGGAAAAATATCTGTGAAACCGCCGTGAAGCTTGCTCAGGCCGTGGGGTATGACTCTGCCGGGACGGTCGAGTTCATCATGGGCGATGATCGTAAATTCTACTTTCTCGAGATGAACACGCGCATTCAAGTGGAGCACCCGATCACAGAAGAGATCACGGGCGTGGACCTTGTCGCGAACATGATCAAGTCTGCCTTTGGGGACGCGCTCGACTTTAAATCGCAAAGTGACATCACGATCAAGGGCCATGCCATTGAGTGCCGAATCTGTGCCGAAGATCCTATCTCTATGCTGCCAGCACCTGGAAAGATCGCGGGCTTCGAGACGACATTCCCTCAGGGAATTCGCTTCGATCATTGCCTCTATCAAAACTTTGAGATCACGGCAGACTTCGACCCCATGATTGGAAAACTCATCGCACGGGGACTCACTCGTGAGGTGGCGATTAGAAAAACCCTTAATGCTCTCGATGGTCTTTTGATTGATGGGCTTAAAACGAATATTCCTCTCTTGAAAGTGATCGTCGCCGAAGAAGCATTCCGCGGCGGCCACTACACCACTCACTACATTGCGTCTGTGAAGCCGCAAGAGAAAGTGAGCGTGACGGAGAGTGAGGTGAAGCTCATGGAGAAAGTGGCTTCGATGGAAATGGGGGCACTATGAGATATTATTTTGTCGACCAAGACCGCAACGATACAGTGATTGATCTTAACCGCGTGGTAAAAACTGAAAACATCGTGAGTTTTCAGTTCAAAGACCGCACTCTTCATACCAGAAAACTGGCCGGGAAACTCTTCGGCTCTTGGGATCAGGTAAGTTGGTTTAAGCTCACGCAGATTCCTGCGGGCGAGAGCGTATCTTCTCATGCCACCACTTATAAGGTTTACCGTGGCTTCAAGCCCTCTGGTCTTTTTGCCGGCGGCGCTGGAGCTCTGATCACCCAGATGCCTGGGAAAGTGGTGAAGGTCATGGTGAGCGAGGGTGATAAGGTTGAGAAGGGCCAGACTGTTTTGATTTTGGAAGCCATGAAGATGGAAAATGAGATCAAAGCGGGTGTCTCTGGTGTGATAAAAAATTTCGCCGTAAAAGTCGGTCAGGCACTGGAAAGTGGTGTCTTGATGGCAGAGATCGAAGAAGAGTAAGCTCTCGATATCCTTCAACTGTGTAGAGATTAAGGGGCAAGATTTGCCCCTTTTTTTTGGTCCTATATGACTCATGGTACAATGAGTAGGTGGAGGATATCAGTCTTATGAATGATAAGCGCACCATTATTACAGTACCTGATCTAAAGTCTTTCTTCTTTCAATCCCTCGATGAACTCAATAACAAATCTCTCTGTCCTGTACCCCAGGCGGCGATTTTTTATTCGAGCGTGGTGCTTGATCGTCACGCCTTGAGTGAGACCTACTTCGAGGAAGAGGAAGGGCGCCTGCGCGAAAAAATTCTCGGCACGAAACTGCTGGAAGCTACCGGCATGACCCGAGAAGAACAGCGGCGCACGTACCAAGAAGTCGGGGATACGGCACTCATGCTTTGCGGGTATTTTGCAGAATCAGTCACTCGTAAGAAAATTCTTGATACCGGCTACTATCAGCAACTCGGTTACACCGCTTACTCTCGCCTCAATGGTCTTGTGCCACGGCACATGGAAATGCCTTCATTTTTTGGAGTGCTCGCATCGAGCTTTGTGCCTCTCACGACTCTGATTGGAATGCTTGCAAGCCGCGATCGCTTTGATAATGACCGTCATCTGATTTTTCAGAGAGCACTCAGTGATGTTGCCAGCGAACAAGAGCTGCTCGCTGGCGGAATTCAACCGGCCATTAGGAAGGTGAGTTAGGTCCCACGATCACCGTGTTCCAAGGACCCTTCATAAATTCTTTTAAGAATGCTTGAAACTCTTCGTACTTCGTTAGGGATA
>JAJTIF010000079.1 GCA_021299675.1 Pseudomonadota bacterium
ACAAAATCAAAATGTGCTCTCCTGCGCCAAGCACTTCCCAGGCCACGGGAATACATTCAAAGATTCGCACTTCGACTTGCCTATCATCAAAGAGAGCATCGAGGAGCTCTGTGCCAGAGAGATTCAGCCTTTCATCAAAGCCTCTAAGAGCAGGACTGAGTTTATGATGATGGCTCATCTTATGATCGATGCCATCGATGACAAGCACATCACAACTGTTTCCCCTAAGGCTTACCAGTTTCTCCGTGACGAAACGAAGTTCACAAAAATCATCTGCACGGATGACATGGAGATGAAGGCCATCGCTGATAGGTACTCGATCGAAGAGGCTGCCTTCCTTGCGATTGATGCGGGAGCAGATATTCTTCTCTATCGTTTTCCAGAGGATGCTATGCGGGCAACGGCTTCACTGAGAGAGGCTTTAAAAACTAAAAGACTCAAGAAAGAGAAGTACCTCCAGAAGATCAATCGAGTGGAGGAATGCAAGAGGGAGCATTTCAAAGAGTACAAACCAATCTATGTTCCTAAAATTACGTCTGCGTTTAACTCACCCGAGGCCAAGAAAATAATTGATCTTGTGAATGAGAAAAAAAGCAAAGTAGTTGGTTAATTCCCTAAGCGGAGTTTTTTTCCCATCATACGCAATTTCGGTCTCTTGCACCTATCTCTGTTAATCTAGAAGAGTATAGGAGTAATCCAACTTATGGAAATGAGGCTTTCAGCTCTCTTAATTTTTTTGATGATCTGCTCAATTCAATTTGGGCATGCGCAAAAATGTTCAGACCAATTTGGAAACATCGAAGAAACTTGCGTTAAGGCAAGTGCGGCAAAGTTCACAGATAAAGTTGTGACGCTGAATAAAGATATTGTGGATAACGTTTATTTTTATCAGACGAGCCAAGGAAATTTCGGAAAGCTCCAAGTCGTCTCTGTCGTGAATGAGAAAGACAGCACACCTGCAGATAAGAAAAGAGGCATCTTCCAATGTGTCCTCTACTATAACGCCACCACGTACACCAAAGGTCAGGCGTATCAACCGAATTCTATTCTTAGCATCAAATCGGAATTCAATACCTGGACACAAGACCACGTCAGCCTAGATCGTGCGGGCTCACTCGATTTGCGTCTCGAAAGAGATGGCGAGAAGTGTGTGATAAAACCGCTCGCTGCGAAGATGATGCTCTACAAGAAGATCTCAACCAACTCCTATCTCTTCGGAAGAGCTGGCTCACAGATACTCTTCTACTCTTCACTCATTCTGATTGGCATTGCTGTGTTCTTGGTGGCGAGGGCCACTCTCGAAGAAGAGAATAAGTTTAAAGCCGCGGAAGCTCTTGAGGATGCGGATAATGAGAAGAAACAGCAAACGACCGATTTTGTTTTGAAGTATTCCAGACCATTCTTCAAACGCTACTTCACTCCGATTGTGCAATCCATGAAAGGAAGGCAAAAGTTAAAGACGAAGTATAAGAGGAAGTTAGCCAATGCCGGTCTTACCAAAGAACTCACTCCTGAAGACTTCTTCGCCTTCAAGTTATTTCTTATCATGGGTTTTCCCGTCATCTTTATCATTCTTCGAATCTTGCTCGAGGAGACCTGGAGTCTTGGCTTAATTCCAATCCTAGCTGTAGTTGGATTTTTCTATCCTGATATTTGGGTCAACGGAAGAATCGAGCGAAGACGTGATGAGATGATTAGAGGCATGCCCTTCATTGTAGATATGCTTGCTCTGTCTGTCGAAGCGGGACTAGACTTCATGGCTGCCATTCAAAAAGTGATCGAAAAAGCCCCGCCATCTCCTCTGGTTGAGGAGTTTGGGACTCTGATTAGAGAAACGCGAATCGGCTCGAGTCGAGCTGAGGGTTTGAGACAGCTGGCGTGGCGGGTGAATGTTCTGACGGTGAATTCGTTCTGCGCCACTCTGATTGCAGCGGACTCGGTGGGTGCGTCCATTGCACCAATCTTGAAGCAGCTTTCTAATGAAATGCGAGGTAAAAGATCCTCGGAAGCTGAAAAGAAAGGGGCGACGGCTTCCACCAAGATTCTCTTTCCCATGATTCTATTTATTATGCCGGCGGTATTCATCGCCATCGCAGGCCCGATGATTCTTAAGTTCATCGGAGGAAACTCATGAGCAAGATCAACGTGAAAATTCTTGGAACGGCTCATGAGATTAGGAATGTGAATTTAGCTGACGACCTTATCAGCCGGATCATCGGTCTGATGTTTAAGAAATCTCTAACGGGCATGAGCGGACTGTTGATCAAGCCCTGTAATTCAATTCATACCTTTTTTATGTTTTTTGATTTAGACGTGCTTTTCATAAGTTCTTCAGGAGAAATTGTGAAAATAATCCGAGGGATGAAGCCGTGGAGGATGTCGTGGATCTATTTCCGCGCGTCCCAGGTGCTTGAACTAAAAGCGGGAAGCTTGCCGGGTGATGTTAAAAGCGGAATGAAAGTTGAGGTGATCCATGTATAAGTTAGTCGCCGTTGGTGGAAAGCTTCGCGGTCAGGAGATCCAGCTATCTGAAGGGGAAAATATCCTGGGCCGATCAGCCGACTGTACACATCAGGTGGCCGTGGACGGCGTTTCAAAAAAGCACATGCGAATTACGGTCAACGGAGACACGGCCTATGTGGAGGACCTGGGAAGCTCGAACGGGACCTTCGTCAACGGTAAACTCGTAAAGAAGATCACGGTGAAGGATAGTGATAAAATCGCTCTCCCCAATATCATCTTCCAGTTAGTGCACGTGACTGAGAAAAAAGTTGTCGTGAAGAAAAAAATCGCCAAGCTCAGCGAGGGTGACAAAGAGGAGATCCTCGACGAGAACGAACCGGCACCCGACAGCCTTGTGGCGAAACCTCTCTGGTTGTTTAAGAGAAAGCTCATGCCTGTTCTCTATAGCTTTAACGAGCAGTACGAATGGGGGGCCATCTTCGGCATCCTGCTCTTTGTATTCATCGGTGTAAACATCTCTCTTACCATTTTCCCGGTGCTGCGAGACTCAAAGCGACTTCTGATCCTCGAAATTGCACTTCGCGGAAAGCAGTATGCCTCTGAGGTTGCGCGTACTAACTCGGTGGCCCTCTCGCGCCGCGAGCTCGATAAGATTGACACAAACTTTCTAGAAGGGGTGGAAGGGGTTGCGTCCTATGAACTCTTTGACTTTGACGGTCGAATCGTTCGACCGATCGGAAAGCTCAATACCTACATCAACGATGCCTTGTCTGTGGAAGCTCTTAATTTCTACAAAGACTCAGGTAATCAAGAGAGAGAGTACATCAGCAGCCTTGGTAGTAATAAGATTGGTATCGCTCGACTGATTAGGGCCTATGATGTGAAAACAGGCCGCCAGGAAAACGTCGGTGTCATTGCCATTCGTTTCGAGCCGCTCACCCTTGCAGCTCAGGCGGCGACGAATTCTAAAGCCTACCTTGAGTCACTTGTAACCTGTTCTTTAATCGCAGTGTTCTTCTTTGGCGCGATCTACTTTTTAACAACAAGACCGATAGAAGAGTTTCGTATTCAGCTTGAGAACGTTCTGCGCGGAAAGCAGAAAGAACTTGAATCGCGCTACCTTTTTAAAGAACTTGTTCCCTTGCGCAACAGTGTGAACTCAGTACTCCAGCGCTTGAGGGAGTTACAAAACACTGATCAGGGTGAAATGGCTAGTATTGAAGAAGATGCACCCTATGTGCGCTCTTTGCTTGAGTTCGTGCGAGGCGCGCAGGGGCCAGTGATGGTTCTAAATTCAGAAAAAAATATTGAAGCTATTAATCTTGAGGCAGAAGATCTGGTCGGGATAAGACAGAACGCATCCCAGGGACAAAGTTTGTTGGATGCGGCACGAGACCAAGGGTTCGCGGCAACACTCATCGATCTGTGTGATCAGTCGGCCAATAACGACGGAGTCAACCAGAACGAAGTCTATGAGATTGGAGGAAAGGACATCACCGTCAATGTAGTTGCGATGATGGGGAAGGATAAGTTTGCCAAAGCGTTCTATGTAACATTTGTGAAACCGGGCTAAGAGATGTCGAAAAACGTTGTACCTATTAAGCACTTTGAGACCCCTCGTGAGGAGGGGACTCACTGGCGTTTGATGTGTTTGACGGGCACCACTAAAGGCGAGACATTTCTTCTTAAATCGAATCGAATCGTGATGGGCCGCTCGGAAAAAGCAGACATCCGGGTGATGGACATTAAGTCATCACGTGAACACGCCGAGATCACGAAGATTGGAAATGATTGGGTCCTGACAGATCTAGGATCACAGAACGGCATCGTCCTGAATGACCAAAAAGTATCTCAGTCAAAACTCAAGGAAGGCGACAAGATCATCATTGGTCAGACCGTTTATAAATTCACAAAACTTGAAGTGAAAGGGAAGGCACCAAAGCCACAAGCTCAGGAAGAAGATGAGGAGACCCCCGAGGCTCCGAAGAAAAGATCAAACTCTGGCCTTTTGATCTTGATCATCGCTGCTGCTATCTTGGTCATGGTCTTCGATTCGGGTGAAAAGGTCGAGGCACCCAAGAAGAAAAAAGACACCCCTGCCGCAGCAAAAGATGTGACTGACGAGTATCTCCAGCTCATTCGTCAGAAAGAAGCCCTCGCCGATAAAGCGCTCAAACAAAAGATGAACACCATCTTCCAGCGTGGCTTGCGTGAATTTAGAGAAAAAAACTATTTTCGTGCGATCAACGAGTTTAACTTGGCCCTCATCCTCAATCCCAACGACCCCCTTGCTGACTTTTATCTGCGAAAAGCGAAAGAAGAGCTAGATAAGGTTATCGCCGATGAGTTTATCAAGGGCAAGCGGGACGAAGAAGGTTTGCGCTACCAGAATGCAATTGTGTCTTATTGCGGCATCATCAGATTACTTCATCAGTATCAAGATGATCCGAGGTATAAGAGTGCAGAAGAGAATATTAAAAACTTAGAAGGAAAACTAGGACTAGAATCCGGTGAAACTAACTGTCTTAAAAAACAATAGTTCCCTCTTTTCTCAGACTTGGTCTGATGAAGAGATTGAGGAAGGATTTGAGCTCTTCGTTGGACGCTCGGAGGATTGTCACGTCTATCTTGAT
Source organism: Pseudomonadota bacterium (assembly GCA_021299675.1). Classification (GTDB taxonomy): domain Bacteria; phylum Bdellovibrionota; class Bacteriovoracia; order Bacteriovoracales; family Bacteriovoracaceae; genus UBA6144. Next base: position 5,097 of record JAJTIF010000079.1, read on the forward strand.
GACCCTCTGATTTCTCGTCACCACTTTGTCATTAAATTCATCGACGGTAGATGGCAAGTTGAGAAACTTACAGACCTGGGAATTATCAGCGTTAGTGGCCGAGTCCTTGAAACAACACTTGATCTTCGAGGCAGTGAATCGATAGCCTTTCCTCCCTATACGATTATGGTGGAGGGAATTAGCCAGGCGAGCCCTAGTGGTGATCATTATTCTAGCGCGCAGGCAAATACTTATAACACTGTAACGACGGCCCCCCTGACGGCATCTCTTAATCTTCCTACCCAAAGTGGGATGAATGATGATCTACCGGCCATAGAAGAGTTAGACGCCACCGAGGTGTTGACCACAGATTTTGAGATGGATGCAGCTCCTGTTCCTAAAGCTCAGCCTCAGGTCTCTGAACACACACAGGAATTAGCCGAAGGTCTCTACGAGGAGGCTGCTCCAGAAGAAACCTTCAGTGCCACTGAGGAATCCTACGGTGATATGGATTCACCAATAGGGGAGTCGGCACACAAAGAGGAAGGTGCTGAGCAGAGTGCTGAGGAGAACGCTGGTAGCTTCAACTCACCCGAGGAAGCTCCGGTGGATCCAGGCTTTGATTCTTTTTCCGCTGAATCCACACAGGCCGACCTGGTTCCTGCTGAAGGTGATGGAGCAGATGGGGCGACAAGAGTCTTTAAGTCCTTTGCCAAGTATGACCTCATTCTCTTTGGTGAATACGCACCCTATGACCGCTACGCCATCGATAAGGCAGAAATCTACATCGGTCGTGATACGAAGAAATGTCAAATTGTCCTCAATGATCCCGAGGTCTCTTCAGTCCATGCTGTGCTTAAGAAATCTCTGGTTAACATCACTCTGGAAGACCTTAACTCGTCAAATGGCACCATCCTCAATGGCGAGCGCATCAATAAGAGCGAAATCAGTAATGGTGATGAGTTTATCATTGGCTCGACGACCTTTACGGTGCAAGTGGTCTCGGACCTGTTGGTAGCCGAGAGTGATCGTCTCATGCCGGTGGAGGAAGGTCAGAGCATTGAAACGATCGAGGAGATCGAAGAAGAAGTTCCACTAGAGGGCATGGAAGGTGGTGAAGGCATTGACTTCAATGCCGTTGGTAATGAACCACAAGAAAAAAGTCTAATAAAGCGGATCATGAAGGATCCGAAAACGCGAAAGAAAGCAGTCTTTGCGGTGGTCGGGCTACTTCTGCTTATGCTCTTACTAGAAGATGACGGCACGAAAGTGGAAGCCCCGAAGCCGGAAGAGAAGAAGGCTGTTGAAGCGCCAAAGCCTGACGAAAAAGTAGATCCCAATAAGCGGCAGTTCAGCCCTGATGAAATTCGCGCGCTGGAGGCGAAGTATAAAATTGCAGAAGCTTACGTTAAAGATAAAAAACTAGATGAAGCACTTGCTGAGCTAGAGCAGATCCTTGCGGTGGACCCAGAGTTCGCGAACGCAAAGGTCCTCTATAATTATGTAGAGAACGAAAACAAAAAACTTAAAGAAGAACAAGAGCGCTTAAAACTCGAAGCCGCTAAAGCCGTGATCAGAGAAGAAGTCAAAGGTATGGTGGCTGAAGCGAAAGAAGCTGCCGCTGCCCGTAATGTCCCACGGGCCGAGCAACTCTTTGCCAAGATTCTCGAGAAAGATCCCGAGAACATGGAAGTCGCCCCACTTAAAGAAGAGCTCGATCGTTGGCAGGCTGAGGAGCGGGCGAAAGCAGAGGAAGCCAACCGAAAAATTTCCGAGAGAAAAAAGATGGTTGATTCACTCTCGCCGGGTAAAAAAGCCTATCTCGCTCGCGAGTGGCACAAAGCGGGAATGAAGCTGCGAGAATTTACTGGCATCAAAGGTATGGACGAGGACCTGCTTAAAGAAGCGGGAACAATGATCGCAGATGCTGACGCCCAGCTCGCCTCAGAAGTGGCCCCTCTCCTTGGAAAGGCGCGCTCGCTCAAAGAGGGCCAGGATCTAAAAGGTGCCTATGAGACATATCTCGAGGTTCTCAACATCGATCCGACAAACAAGGAAAGCCTTGATGAGGTCGACGCCATCCGCGACTTGCTAGAAATCCGATCGAAGAAAGTCTATCGTGAAGCCATTATTTCTGAGAGCCTCTCTCTCTTCGGTGATGCCAAGGAAAAATTCCAAGAAGTGCAGCAGATTTCACCAACCGATAGTGACTACTATAAAAAAGCCACAGATAAGTTAAAAAATTATTTGGAATAAAATATGAAATTAAAATCGTATTGCGCCCTCACGCATCAAGGTCCCTTTCTCGAAGTCAACGAAGACGCTTATGATTTTGATCTTGATCACCAGCTGTTTTTTATCATTGATGCCTTCGGTGGCGCTGGCATCGGAGACAAAGCAGCAGCGAAGCTTAAAGAGGATTTAAAGACCAACATCAACCAACTGACCGATGATCCGGACGCCACCATGCCGCTCTACTGGAGTCCTCGCTGGCCGATCGAGGGGAATGCTCTGATCAATGCCATGATTAAGTCGCACCAGTCTTTGTACAAAACCAACTCACAGGTGGGTCTCAATAAACGCGCAGGTGCGAGTCTTGCGTGTGCGATCAAGACGGGTGATCTCCTTGTGCTGAGCCTGGTTGGCAACACAAGCATCTACCTCTCGCGCCACGGTAAAACGAGCTCGCTCTTCCATCCCGATACTCATCAGTACTACTCCGCTGACCCACAAGGCCCAGCAGCGCTTCGTTATCCCGTAGGGGCATTTGGTTTTTTTCAAGAGCTCACTTGGACCATGCGTGAAGTTAAAATCCGTGAGGGAGATAAGTTTCTATTTGTCTCGGAAGGTATCGCTCCACGTCTGGAGCTGCAGGAGATTTCACACATCCTCGGTCGCAACGATGCTGATGGCCAGAACAAGCTCAATGACCTACTAAAATTGTCGAATGAAAGAAGGAACTATTCAAATCAAACGGCCATGATCTTGGAATTTTAAAGGTTTTCCTTTTCGCTCTGTTGTTGGACTGCCTATAATATCGATTATGAGCGTTAAGATTCTTTTGGCCGACGACAGCCCAACAGTTCATAAAGTGATCAAGATCATCCTCAAGGACGAATCCTATGAGATCATCGAATGCGCGCATGAAGATAAGCTCACGGGCTTTCTTAAAACTCATCAGCCCCCAATGGTCTTTTTGGACTTTAATTTTTCGGAAAAACATTCGGGTTATGAACTAGCAGCGCAGATCAAAAAGATTTCTCCCCAGACTAAAATTCTTATCATGTACGGGACCTTTGATACGGTCGATGAAGGACAGCTTAAGCTCTCGGGTGTTGAGCAGTTTGTGGTTAAACCCTTTGATACAGCTAAGTTTAAGATTCAAGTTCGAGGCCTTGCGGATGGAAGTGCACAGGATTTCCATTCAGAGATTTCTGTCGATGATGCTTGGACGATCAAAGAAGAGCGCTCGGTTCCTGCGCCCATGATGGAATCTCGCAGTTTTGCCGACGACTTGGGAGACTGGGGCATGGCCATTCCCGGTGTGATTGGAGAGGGCTCAGGCAGTATTGAGCTTCCCCCGGTCATCGAATCGCATAAGCCTCAACCGACGCCGCAACAAGCGGCTGCTCCTGTTCAAACGAAGCCTCTTCCACAATCATTTGCTCTTCCTCAGGAGAGCGACCTCGAGTACCCAGATATGTCTCTCTCAAGCTTAGAGCTTGAACCGATGACGAAGACCTCGTCGAAGTTGATTTCTCTGGATGATCTCACCTTAGATGAAGCTGAGCCCCTCGATACGGGAGCTTTGCTTGAGCTCTCTCAAATGGATGATTCTGAAAACATCCAGAAGCTCGAAGAGTTGATCCGCGATGAAGTGGAAGCAGACCTCTGGATCGTTGATTCCGTCGAAGAGGCCACTCCAAGATTGAGTGTCGTGAAGGAAGTCGAAGAAGAGAAGATTGATTTTTCTTCCTTTAAAAATTCTGTCGAAACGATGGATGGTGGGCAGTCATTCGATGAAAATATTTTCTCTCGTATCGATGAGAACGAAGCACTGTCGTCCTATAATCCAACCACACAAAAAGAATCAAAGTCTTTTACCTCTGCCCCTGCGAAAAGTTTTGACCTCGAAGAGCTGCGGCCGATGATTAAAGAATTGATTAACCAAGCTGTCGCGGACTACTGTCGCCAACACATCGATAAGGTGGCCTGGGAAGTGATCCCCGATCTGGCAGAAAATCTGATCAAGCAGGAACTAAAAAAAATTAGTGATAAAGTTTCTAGAGATCTTTGATTCTTAAGCTTCCGTTATAGTAACTTTTTCCGTCGATCACGGCTTCTCCGTGAAGCCCGAGCCCGTCAAAAATTCCAGCCGTCTCTTCACGACCTTCGCTTAGGATCACTGCTTTTTTAAGGTGCGCACAGTGGGCAACCCAAGCACTTGCAATATTCTCACGAGGCAGAGGTGAGCGAGCGAGGTAGTAGTCTACGAATTCTCGTGGCACATCGTGGGCCATGCTCTCAGACCAAAGTGAGGGATCTGATAAAACACCACTCCAGGTGGAATGCGCCAGTAGGTTTAATCCGATGCCGATGTGCATTTTTCCATCGTGGTGATGGAGAAGGATTCCACCGCACTTACTTTGGTTGTGATACAAGTCATTGGGCCATTTGAGCTGGAGCTGCACCTGAAAGCGCTGGGCGATGAATTCTTGCAGCACAACGGCTATCTCCAGAGATTGCCACGAGAGTTGGGGATGTGGTGCACAGCTAAATGAAAAAGCCAGTGAACCTTTTGCATGCTCCCATTGGTGATCTCCTCTTCCTTTGCCCTTAGATTGCGTCTCAGTGGTCACGAGCACTCGATCTTCTGGGTGTGCTTTCAGCTCATCTTGGGTAGAATCACAGACACGTAATTTAATATGTTTCACCATGGTCAAAAGGTTAGCACATGTCACTCATCAAACGCGATACGCCACGCCCGATTAAGTTCACCGCTCACGTGAACCCTTACGCTCACGGGAGTGTGCTCGCTGAATTTGGAAACACCAAGGTTCAGGTCACGGTATGCGTTCAAGAATCAGTGCCTTCTTTCTTGAAAGGCAAAGGGCAGGGATGGCTCACGGCAGAGTACGCCATGCTACCCTCTTCGACACACACACGCGGTGACCGGGAACGCAAAGGCGCGTCTGGGAGAACTCAGGAAATTCAACGCCTCATTGGTCGCGCGCTAAGGGCCATCATTGATCTTAAGAAACTCGGTGAGCGGACTCTGATGATTGACTGTGACGTGATGATTGCCGATGGCGGAACCCGCACGACGAGCATTTCAGGCGCTTACGTAGCGCTTGAGCTCGCCATCAGGAAATTGCAAAAAGATGGACTGCTGAGTGAGAATCCTCTGAAAGACGGCTTGGCGGCGATTAGCGTCGGACTTAATAAAGAGGGCCTAGCGATTGCCGATCTTAACTATGACGAGGACTCAAGCTGTGAAGCCGACGTTAACGTGGTGATGACCACCAGTGGGAAATTCGTGGAGATTCAAGGAACAGCCGAGGGCGATCCTTTCAGCGAAGATCAGCTTCAGGCCCTCATCAGCTGTGCCCGCCAAGCGCTGAAACAGGTGATCAAATCTCAGCAGGAAATCCTGCGTGCTTGAACTGATCTTAGCCACAGGTAATGCCCATAAGGCTGAAGAGTTTCAGGTTTTGTTTCAGGGCTCGCTTGTGATTAAATCCGCGCCCTCGGGCCTTAACCCGGATGAGACAGGGAAAACCTACGCGGAGAACGCGTTGATAAAAGCAAAAGCTTACTACGACGCCTTCAATGCACCGGCCCTGGCTGATGATTCAGGGTTGAACGTCACCTCGCTGCCCGATATCCTCGGGGTGCAGTCAGCTCGTTTTCGAGAGGATCTTCCCAGTTACTCCGATAAGTGCCAGGCCCTTTTAAAACTCTTGGAACAGGAGTCGCAGAGAGAGGCGTATTTCTCTTGTACGCTTTGTTTTTACCTCAATCCGAGTGAGATTTATTTCTTCGAGGGACGAGTGAACGGAGTGATTGGTACAGAGTTAAAAGGTGAGAAGGGGTTTGGGTATGACCCCATTTTTATCCCCACCAGGAAAGAGAATGATGGGGCTTCACTAGCGCAACTTCCTGAGTGGAAGAATGCATTTTCTCATCGGGCGAAAGCCAGTGAAGCGGCCCTTCAATTCTTTAAGAACTATAAAAATTAAAGCATGTTACAGCAGCCAGCCAGAACCTTCTCGCCCATCTCGTAGATGGTATGGTGTGAATAGGTCTCATCAGACATGCCATCGTTACACTCGCCGGCAATCACCGTGAGGCGAGTTGACTTCGTTTTGATGATGAAAGCAAATCCATCCGCAAAGCCTGCCGCTTGAGTGACCGAAGTAATGGGCAAGGGTCTAGTGCGTGAGACAGGGTCCGAGTACATGAGGACTTTACCGTCGGTTCGAACACTCCAGAAGGGCTCTGTCCCCACGCAGCTTACCGTTGTGGCGAAGGTGGGTGTAGAGATGATGGAAAAAGATAAAGCAACTAGTAGATTCTTCATGGAAACTCCATTGGGGGTAGTCAAAAGGTGAGTGCATCATAGGAGTGTTGCAACGCGCAGTACAGAGGGCTGTAAAGATTCCATGGCTTAGATCTGGACAAAATCCGAGCTTGGCCGCATACTCGTCCGACGTCGGGGTGTAGCGCAGTCTGGTAGCGTATCTGCTTTGGGAGCAGGTGGTCGCTGGTTCGAATCCAGTCACCCCGACCACTTTTCAAAAATCCAAATTTCCAAAAATTTTTTCTCTTCAAAAAAATTTGCAATTGCAAACACTTAAAAACACACGAGGATCAGGCAGTCATTTGATGACTTTCTTTCATGAAATGTCGGGAAATTTCGTGAGTGTGCTTCCAAGTTGCTACCAAAATGCTTCCAGTTTTTTTGAATTTTTAATTTAAGGTTCAAATATTGGGATGACGGTATTTGAACCACTCATTTCACCTATGTAATGTCATTGCTTCCACATTTTTTAGATGAGGTCTACAATGGGAAAATTACTTTCAGCAATTACAGAATTTATTAAGACGGCCATCATGTTAAGCATGCTTGGATCAGGAGTTTGCTTAGTGACAGGAGAAGTGCGTTTGGCGGCCCTCAAGGAAGCATCGAAAGGATCATCGAAGCTATCGGGATTCACGCAAAGAATGACTAAGACAAAAGGTTTGTAAAAAACAAAGGCCCGCTTTTGTGAGCGGGCCATTTTATCTGAAATCTTTCGTATTAGTTTTCAGTAATTGGATTGATCTCTAGTACTTAATGACTTTTTGCAAAAGCTCAAAAAAACTATCGTTAGTACGATCATAGCCCATCAAAGGATTTTTACGAATCAATTCGTTGGTCATCAATTTTGTTAATTGCAAAGCTCAGAATCTAAGATGCCAGATTCTCGAGCATTCGATTTGTTTACTCATTCAAAGACTCAAAAAAATTCCAGGTCTCATCGGCAAATTCAATATCTCTGTTTTGATAGCCTGATGATGGTGAGTAATCTGTATTTACTGTTTTACTAGGCACCGGATGGCCAGCGCCATGGAGTTTGAAATGAATAACAGGATGAGGGCCAGCGTAAAAGTTTTTCTCAGCAACTCCTTGGTCTGTTGAATTTACATTTATGGTCGTCTGGACAGGATTTGTTCCGCTGAGTCCATTTAAGACAAGCCAGAAAGCTAAGGTGTTTTGTTGTGAGATAACAGTACCTCTGTTGCAATTACCTCCAATATTGGCGACACAACCTCCATTCACTGGCATCGCCGGATCAGCTGTTCCAAATGTCATCATGATCGGAATGGGAATGTTAGGGCCAGATGTGCATGCTCCAGTTTTTGGCAGTGCTGGCAGATTGGCACTTGAGACAGCTATTGCTTTAATAGTGCTTGGGTAATGAAAGGCATAGGCAAAGGTCATGACTGCTCCATTACTGGTACCTACGACATAGGTATTAGATGGTAGAACTCTGAGCTCTGCTTGTAGTTTAGAAATTAAATCACCAAGGAAACTAAGGTCATCACCTGAGCTCCCAGAGGGAGCGTCACTCCGGCAATCATTCCATCCGGGATTTCCTTGAATATCTAAGCTTCCCTCCGGGTAAACCAGAATAAACTCTTTATCATCGGCAACTGATCTATAAACCGAGAGGGGATGTTGACCTGGATTGGCAACCCCAATCCCTTGTCCTCCTCCGCCATGGAGAGCAATCACTAACGCCCTAGGAGTATTTAAATTGCTGGGTCTGTAGAGGAGATACTTACGAGAAGAGTTTCCAACCTGGATATAGTTGATGCTGTCGCCAGTCGGATATGGAATGACAAAAGAATCAGGGTTTGAATCGGATTTACTTTGATTCCTTTGGCAGGAGATTAAAATAATAGATGTGAAAAGTATTAGAGTTGCTCTCATCGATACCTTTTGAGTTTTTCTGTGGACATGATCATAACACGATAAGTTAGACGGAAAACAGTCATAAAAGTTTCGGAATAATTTGGGGAATCACTCAAACATGATTATTTTCAGATAGTTGCGTTTTGCGGAATTCGACTGGTAAAGGTGAAACTTTCATTTGTGAATCAAATAGGAAAATCATAAGCTTTAAAGGAAAAAAAGTTCTAAAAAATACTGCTTTTTTTTCGTATTTTTTTAAATAAGTTTTTCTTATGAAATTGTTTCTCGTTTCAATTTGTTATTTCTTTTTCACTGAGTTTGCTATTGCTCAAACTTTGGACCTCGGTGACTTTAATCATCCCTGCAAAAAAGTACGAACAGATGCGTCCACGTTAAAGGTTTTTGAAAGACAAAAAAGTGGCAAAGATTTCTCTCAAGAAAAGCAGCAGATTTCTTTTAGAAAGGCGCTGGATCAAGACTGCCTATGGACACCTACGTTCGCTCTGGACCGAAATGACTTTAACGGTATCGGTCTCTCTGATGGGAGATCAACGTTTTTAACTACTCGCCTTGGGATATCTTATCGTAAGCGCCAGAACTCTGGAGATTTTTATCAGATCCAAGCTGGGAGCGCCTACCGATTTGAAGCTCAATCTGGTGCTAACGTGTTTATCCCCGCAGGATTTGGAATCTGGTCACACAAAACGGATAATTATCGCTGGTTTTATGGTGGAGGTGTTTCTGATATTTTCGGAAATACGACGGCATTTCCTATTTTGGGCGTTCACAAACGCTGGAATGAAAAGTGGTCTACTCGACTCTTGTTGCCCTTTATCGTCAATACGACTTATAGGTTTTCACGTGAAGAATTGCTCTCAATAATGGCCTCACCGATGAGCTTTCAAGCCGAATTAGCCAATGATGGTCGATTTAACTCTTCGAAATCAACGTTGCAGGCCAGATTTCGTGCCTATAGATTGGGAATCGGTCTTCGAAAAAAATTAAAGCGACAATTCTCGCTTCGAGTTCAGGCAGGTCTTCTTCTGGGAAGACTTTATCAGATATATGATAATCATTCGAGAGTATATGAAGAAAGAGTCAAAGGTACTCCCTATGGAGAACTTGCGGTTAACTGGAATTTTTAACAACATACGTGACATCGGTTTTAATTAAGGTGGGACTATAATGAAAACTCTATGCTTCGCTTTTCTCTTCATGTTTTCCTTTTTGGCGTTTGCCCAGGAAAAAGAACTGACCTGGATGGTAGGCTCGGTGAAACGTAGAGCGATTCTTGTGAATCAGCAAACTGGCGAGCGTCTATGGCCAGCAGTCATCGTGCTTCATGGTGGAAATGGAAGTGCTGAAAATCAACGAAGACGAACCGGCTTCGATGAACTAGCAAAGAAAGAGAATTTTACTGTTGTCTATGCAGAGGGAACATCCTGGCGACCAGGAATGCATGCCTGGAATACTGGTTACCTGCTTCGAAGACAAGTGGGAGAAGCTGATGATATTGGCTACCTTGATTCGCTCATTGATATTCTTATCAAAGAACATCGCATTGACCCTAAGAATGTTTTCATGACAGGAGGATCTAACGGGGCCATGATGACCTTTGTTTATGCAATAAATCGTGCCGATCGACTTGCAGGGATTGCGCCAGTCGTTGGAGCGATGTTTAGTTTGGATAAAAAACCTAGCCGACCAGTACCGATTTTAATGATCAATGGAAAATTGGATAATGAGATTCCGATAGAGGGAGGCATGAGCCGAAATCCTCTGGTACGAAGAGGGCAACATGCTCCCTATAAATCGCTAGATGAAACCATCTCTTTTTGGGTTTCAGTGAATCATTCTGAGGAGCTTCCGACAGTTCAAACATCGGGCAGTTTAATAATTAAAAAATTCTCCAAGAAAGAAAATGGCGTGGAAACAATTTCAGTCGTGGATTCATCCGGAGGTCATGGCTGGCCAGGAACCGAGTCGCGACGAGATAACAATGTTCCGATACAGTCCTTCAAGGGGGCCGAGAAGGTGTGGGAGTTTTTTAAGTCTCAACTTAGGAACTAGCAAACTGAACCGCCATCAAAAATGATGCTCGTGACCTTTATACGTTTGACCTCGCTGAGTTTGGGTCAAGAGTAGCTTTTTACCTTCTGAATTTCTTTTATTTTTTTTCAGATCCCTGGCAAGCCAGATAAGAGGAAATTGCAAGAGAGTCCTGCCCCAGAGAATTGTCTTCGAATCAATGCCTAAGATCTCATGCCTCTTAAAGAAATGTTTTCGATTTGCTTTTTGAGTTGAATCTGTTTGTGTAAATGATGGGATCTTATCAGTAAAAATCGGGGCTAGGTGATTTCGTGAAGAAATTACAAGCTGGGTTTTCAGAGTGTCGAAAAAATGAACGGCCTTAGTAATCCCGAATCTTCTTTTTTGAAGTCCTAATTTAGCGATAATAGTTATCGATATAAAGTTCAACAGCTTTAACGATAAGCTGCTGATACTTGCGCCTTAAACTTTCAGGTTTGGATCCTTACCAAGTGAGCAAATCAAAAATATATTATTTTATGAGGTGGATAAACGAACGA
>JAJTIF010000353.1 GCA_021299675.1 Pseudomonadota bacterium
CGCTTCCAGTGTAGTGAGAAGCTCTGCTGGCACCCCCGTACGGTCGGCGTAGATGGTGAGCTCTTCCTTGGTAGTGTCGTGTAAGCACGCGATGGCTTTCGTGGTAGTCGGAATGTCGATGTGGTGGTGAAGCTTCAAGAGCTCGCGGACTTTTGAGTGATTAAACATCTGGGCAAAGATCTGTGCATTCACTCCCCCTGAGCGCCCGGAACAAGCGCCACAACCATAAGCGGTGAAGTAGGGATTGTTAGTGGTCGTGGAGTAGTGGCCCAAAATCAAGAGGTGATCAGCAAAATTTCCTGTCAGGCTGATGGAGGCCAGCGTTGCGGCGATACGTTCGGCAGCCTGAGTTTCGGAGTAGGACTTTTCTCCCTCACGGAAGAGGTTTGTTTCGATAGTGGGCTTACACTGGACACGCAGATTCTTAGCTTTGGGAAAAATGATGTCCGTAAAAAATTTAGGCAAGCTCAGAAGCGTGTTTTGGATGTCCTGGCCCACGCCAGATCTTTTTGAGTTGTGGTGGTGGAACCAAGAATATCTTAGTTTCGATTGATCGTGCTTATCTTGTGTGAGTTCGAATTTTGCCGTCAGGGGAGCCGGACAACTTTTGATAGGAAAACTCTCATGAGATTTTTTATAGTAGAAATCTAATCCAAAGTGCCCCGGGGTTCCGTAGGTCTCAATCTGGGGCTCCAGTGATTCAATGTTGCGCCTCAGGAGGCACTCCCGGTCATCAATGCAGAAGAGTGCTTGGTATTTGACCGTGGACTTTGATTTAAATTTCCCAAGGTGAGTTTTGAAGCTGGCGATGGTCCTACTCTGATAGCTCTCTTCCAGAGCTATCTGCCAGACCTTATGTTTCAGAAATTCTCTAGAACTGAACACGGGGACAGGACTCTTTTCCGCCTGCTGAGGAAGAGGAATCATTGTCGGGGCCAGCTCTTTGATCCAGGAGTACTCAATCAAGATCCGCAGGGCCACAAAATCCATGAGGTGGAGTTTACGGGCATGAATCAAGAGCAGTGGATTCTGCTCGAGGGTCTTGATCAAGGAGGCCCAGCCCCGGGTGCTATAGACGCATTCTTTGATATATTCAGCTCTATTGTGTTCAGACTCGAACATCTCGGCAGTGATTTTCTCGATGAGCTCACTGGCGCTAAGCTCGCGGATGCTTTTAAGCCAAGATTTCTTGACCGGATAGAGCGGAACAAAACTCTGCAGCTGCACCTCAATGAAATTCTCCAATACCGGCAGGTGCGCGTCCGGGATGGCTTTAAGCGCAATACCTTGATCCGTGTAGCTTGAGAGATAGCGGATGAGAATGGGCTCAGTGAGGTCATTAAGGGAGTGTTTGATTTTTTCGTTTAAGAGCTGGTGCAGCGGGCGAAAAGTTTTCTCGGAGATCAAGGTGGATTTCGTGGCCGTGAAAAGATCCTCAAAGATGAGGCCTTCTCCGTGGCGCTTGAGGACGTCCTCCACCACGGAGAGGATAACTTCTCCGGAATGATATTTTTTTTATAAAAATCCAAGGGAAGAAAGGGTGGGAAACCCAGCTCCAGGCTTACCTTGTTCATGGCTTCCCAAAAAGAGTGATCCATGAGTCCAGGGAACATGTTGAGGTGCAGAAACTGATTCAGAGGCCTCAAGTTCAGGAGATATTTTTCTGCCTCTTTGATAATGGCACTAGTCTCTTTCATGGACGTCACCGATGACCACAAGGTTCGTCACGGAATACTCTGCCTTGCTCTCCTCAAGCTTTTGAATGAACTGCTTGATGATAATTTTGATCTCATGGTCCACTTTACGAGTGGAGTTAAGGTCAATCATGATGCGCTGATAATCTTCAGGTGCTAGATCGGTGAGTTTCTTTTCAATAGATTTTTTTTGAAGAAAGGTCAGGTGAGAGCCGAAGGTGATCACCAGCCGCTTTTCTTGTTGATGATGTTCGGTGTGAATCTTGAGTTTTTGATTTTGAATGTAGTAGTGGTCTTTCAGGATAAAGATCACGGTCGACATCAGACCAAGACCTACACCTTTGAGGAGATCCAGAGAGAGAATGGCGATGATGGTGATCACAAAAGGAGCAAATTCCTCCTGCCCGTGACGCCACATGGATTTAAACTTTCTCGGATGCGCTAGATTAAAGCCGGTGAAGATCAAAATCGTTGCCAGCACCGCCAGAGGAATTTTATCAATTAAGTTTGGGATCAGCACGATGGCAGCGAGAAGAAATACTCCATGGAGAACGGCAGAGTACTTTGAGCGCGCACCCGATTCGTAATTCGCCGAGGTCCGGACAATAACAGAGGTGATGGCCAAGCCTCCTAAGAGTCCTGAGATGCTATTGCCAACACCTTGCGCTAGCAGTTCACGGTCACGATTCGTTTTACTCAGGTGATTATCAAGATTATCTGTGGCTTCGATACAAAGCAGTGTTTCGATACTCGCCACTGCGGCAAGGATGAAACCATATTTCAGGATCATTGGGTCTAAAAAGAGTGAGAGGTTTGAGAGACTGAATTGTTGGAAAGGAGTATAGCTTGCGACCAGCTCCGAGATATGTACGTAATCATCGTAGAAGAGGTGCATCGGAGTGGATTCAATGAGAAAGGCAATCGTCGAACTGGTCAGGACCAGGAAAAGAGGAAAGGGCAGATACTTGAAGAAGGCATCTTTCAGGAGAATTTTTGAACGATAGAGAGCAAATACAATAAACGAAAAGGCTCCAATAAAAAATGCCCCCCAGTGAGCCTTGTTGGAGAGATTAAAAACTTCTTTGAGATCTGTGTAGTTTTGCGAGCCAAAGAGGTAAGGGAGTTGCTTCATGATGAGCATTAATCCGATCGCGGCCATCATGCCCTCGATGACCGAGCTGGGAAGAAAGTCCGTCAATTTGGCGGCTTTGAGAAGCGAGAGAGCGACTTGGATCACTCCCGCTAAAATGATGGCGTAGGTGAAATGTTCAAAACTACCGACGTCGATGATTCCTTGGTAAATGATCGCACTCAGCCCGGCTGCGGGCCCGCTAACGGACAAGGGAGAGTCACTAATCAATCCCACCACAAGCCCCCCTATGATCCCTGCGATGAGCCCTGCAATAAGAGGGGCATTCGAGGCTAAAGCGATACCAAGACAGAGCGGGGTGGCAATCAGGGCGACAATAAGACCAGATTTAAGGTTTTGGCCCAAGCCATTCATTGAATTCATTCTTTTTCCTTTCATAAATTAACGTGTCGAAGCTAGGAAAGGAAAAGAGGAGGCGGCAGATTGATGTGTTGATTAAAGGAGAGGCTACGGTCGATGTGTAAAATGATCTCAGGATGGAGAGTCAGAATAAAAGCGAGACATTTCTCTCGTTTAGTTGTGGTCGTGAGCGCTGGAGTGAGAAGGACACCTGGCTCAAGGCTCAGGTCACACTGAGCAGCCTCAATGATTTGTGTCTGATAGACCCTGGGAAGATCCAAGGTAAAGTTCACCAGAAGAAAAATTAGGATAACCAGGCGACTCATGGACTTATTATAATGGGGGTCTGGTAGCGAAAGATAGATAAATTTTTGTTAATGGGAAAGCTCACAAAAATCATGAAAGTTAATAATATTTAATCGTGTTTTTTTGCTAAGATCTTAATTATGAA
>JAJTIF010000321.1 GCA_021299675.1 Pseudomonadota bacterium
ATAACATATACCATGGGCTAACAACCTTGTCGCACCGTTCTCTTCCCATCGTGTCCGATTTATCTAGACCTGCCCTTCCACCTTGCCATGCCCTACGTCTCCACCAAATGAAACGCGGCACTTAACGGCTCAGCTCCGGGCCACAGCCAGCCACGGTCATTTTTAACCTCTCTCTGACTACAACAGAGTTCAAGGTGATGGGGTCGAGTACCTGGTTCGAGAGCGTCTCCCCCTCACACACTTCTCTTTGCGCGTTATTTTTCGACGTAATCCTTGTCATTGAAGTCCTCGTCCCACATCTCCTCAGTTCCTTCAAAACGGTTCTCTTCATCCATCAACTCTTCCTCCGAATCTCTCATCCACTCCGGTCTCTCTACGTATTCCGACGTGTTGGCTACGTTCACCAGTTTATCCTCGTCTCCGATTCTGACCGCTATCGTTTGTTCGTTCACGACTCTGATGACCTCGTACGGGCCCGATCTCTTTGGGGCGAGTTTAGCCGTCATACCTTTTTCCAACACCGTTCTTGGCCACGTTCTAAGCCAGACACGATCTCCTACCTTGTAAGTGTTCCTCCCGATCCGGGTTTTCTTGGCTTCCCTTTCTCTCCTCGCTTTCTTTCTCTCGTCTATCCTCTTCAACGCCTCTCTCACTCTCTCCACCAGTCTCAAGAAACGCTTCTCTCTCTCCGTCTTCTTCCTCATGTTCCCTTCTAAGTCAAAGTTCAACGCGAATTGGAATGGAGTGTTTGCCTCTCTCCCGCGCCTCATGTAAAATGGCGATTCGCCCGCTTCTGGGTGGGGTGAGCAGTTGTATTCGTAGATCATGACGTCCAAGTATTCCCGCCAGTTCTCTGGGTATTCCCCGCAGTACACTCTCAACATCTCCGCGATCGTCTGGTTCATCCTCTCTACCTGTCCGTTACATTGTGGTCGATGCCCCGTAGTGCTGTGTTTCCTCAACTCCATGTACTTCACCGCTGCGTCCCATACCTCGTTCGCGAACTCCGGTCCATTGTCCGACAGCAGCCTCTCCATCAGCCCCTCTCCTCTCAAAATCCACCTCTTCACTAACGCCTCACCTGTCTTCGCCGCCGTCACCTCTCCCTTGATCGCCTTCACTGCAACCCACTTGGTAACGTAATCCGTCATCACGATGATCTTCGTGTACCCGTCTTTGGTTTTCGGCAACCCGCTTAACACGTTGATTCCTACTAACTCTCCTCTCCTTGTCGCCTTCAAATCTCCCGTCGCTACCTTCTTCCCCTTCATCTTCTTCGCTCCTGCACACAAACATCCCTTCACGAAAATCTCCACGTCCTTCTTCATCCCGACCCAATAAAAGGTTCTGTGTACCCGTTCGTACGTTCGTTTAATTCCGAAATGTCCGTGCTCGTGCGCATCTCTCAACACCGTAAGCCGATACGATTGCGGAACGTACATCCTCTCCTTCCACGAGTCATAACTTCCCTCTCTCACGTACAACCCTCCATCGTTCTTCACGACCCACGACATGTAGTCCGATACCGGCAAAACCCATTCCAAAATTTTTAAATCTCCCCCCGTCCTTACGGTCGATCCCTTCTCCATCACATCGGCTATCTGCCCGGCGCTCCACGCCTCCTCCTGTTGCGCCTTAATAAATTTTTCCTTCTCCGTCGCATGCTCCTCCGCTATTCCTTCCTCCACCGTCTTACTCCAGACTCTCTCTCTCTTCCCCGTTTCGCTGTTGATTCTCGTTGCGTAAATAAAGTACGTACCTTCCTCCTTCACCGGTTTCCTCGAAAGGCAATCCACGTGCGGAATTCGATGTCCGGGGACGTATCTCAACGTGTAGTTGTAACCCTGTAATTTTAGACTCCACCGTTGCAACGTCGGGTTCTTAATTTTCAGCTTTTTCAACGCCTTCAACGCCACGCCACGTGATCCGTTACCAACTCGAACTCCCTCCCTCTCAGGTACTGATCCCACTTATCCACTGCCCACATCAACGCTTTCCCTTCCCAAATCGTGATCCCGTACTTCAATTCGTTGGCTTCCACCGCCCGTGACGCGTACTCGATCACCTTCTCCTTACCCTCCTGTATCTGCGACAAAATGGCGCCAAAGCCTTTGAAGCTCGCATCCGTGGTGACTATAAAAGGTTTGTTCCAATCCGGGTACGCCATCACCTCGTTTCCGGTCAGCGCGTTCTTGACGTCTTCCCACTCCTCCTTCATCTCATCCGTCATCGTCAACTCGTTCCCCGGTCCCTTACTCCCTTCTCTCAGGTGGTACGTCCGTTTCGCCAGACTGTGGATATATTTCCGGTAATAGGAACAAAGTCCCAGAAATCTCCTCACGTCTCCCTTGTTCTCCGGCATCGGCATCTCCTTAATCGCTTTCACCTTACTTTCCGACGGCTTCATTCCTTCCGACGTGACCGTGTGTCCGAGGTAGTCTAACTCCGTCATCCCCCACTTACACTTCCTCAACTTCACAAACAGGTTAGCCTTTTTAAGAGCGTCCAGCACGAGTCGGATATCCCTAAGATGGTCTTCCCACGTCTCTGACATGATGATCAGGTCGTCCACGTACGGTATCACGCATTTGTACATCAGATCCCCTAAAGCTTCGTTCACCCTTCTCTGGAAAGCAGGCATTGAGTTGATCCATCCCTGAGGCATTCTCTTCCAACGGTACAACTTCTTCCTCGTGGCAAAACTAAAGACATCCCTTGACTCCTCCTCCATCTCGAGTGCCCAAAACCCATCGCAAAAGTCGAGTCCTGTGAAGTACTTCTTGTTCCTTAAACAGTAAAAGATGTCAGAAATCAACGGTAATGGAAATGAATCCGGAATCGTAAGGTTGTTCACCGGCTTACAGTTCAACGTCCATCTCCTCGTCCCGTCCTTCTTCTTCGCTACCACGATGTTCAGTCTCCACGTCCCGTCCATGTTCTCCTCTACTATCCCGTTCCGCTCCCATTCTTCCACCTGCGCCTCGAGCTGCTCGTGCTCCGGTTCCGTCATCGATCTCTGCCTCATCACCACTGGCCGATGGATTCCCTCCAGCTTCACCTTTATCTTCGCTCCCCGTGCCACGTCCTCCTTCCCTAACTTCTCCCGAAATCTCGTTTTGTCCTCTAAAATCAATTTCCGGATCTTGTCCTTCTGTTGGGCGTTTAATTTCCCGTTAATGTCGACGTTGTTCCAATCTATTCGCGCCATTGGATCCTCGATATTCCCGACTATCTCCTCTTCCCCCTCTTCATCGATCTCCATCTCGTCATTTCCTAAAATTTTAGCAACCGGAAATCCGTGTCCGATGGTAATCGCGTCTTCCGCCACGTTCATTATCCAGCACCTCCCCCTTCCTTCCTCATCGACTTCCATCTCTCCCTCGATCACGGCTAATCCCGGAATTGGACTCTCGTCCCGAATCTTGACTACTCCGTTCCTCTGATTCGTCCTGACCTTCAAGATCCTCATCGTTCCCTGCTCGATCGTCTGTCCCTTTCCATACGCGTAAACGGAATTTCCGGGTTTTATTTTTAAAATTTTCCCGTTCATCTGCACCTCTCCTCTCTCCCCCAAAATATTAATTTTCAGAGCGCCGAAGGATTCTCTCCCGATTAAGGCATCTTTGGCCAGATTTTCTACCACGACAAAGACCATTCGGAATTTGTTTCCCGTCACGTGTTGAGTTCCTCTTCCGGTCGCCTTCCCTTTAACGAGATAAGTGTTCAGGTTGTCCCTGTCTTCTTGGGTTAGTAGGTTCCCTTTACCCGTCTTAGTGGCTCCTGTGACGATGTTAAAGTAATCTCTCAACCCTCCTTCTCCATCGATCTCCATCCCATCCTCGATGTTGAAGTTCACCTCCATCTCTATCGTTCCGTGAATGGTCATCAACCCGCCCGTCGCGTTCAAAAATCTCGGCTTCCTCTCTTCCTGCTCGACGTCCTTCCACTTCCCTGCTCCTCTTATGATGTTGGCGTTGATCAGGTTCCTACCCGATCCCAAATCCAGCAAAAATCTGACACTCCGGAAATCCTTCCCGACTTCCCCTGTGACTACCTGTTCCGGAAAATTTTCAGGCTCGTACGGAAAAGTATTTTTATTGCTATTGCCCGTGTTCACATCGTTAACCGTTTCCTGAAACGTGACCTTGGGTCCCGGTGCCGGTAAAAATTTCTGAGGAGGCTGTTGCCCGTTCCACGCCGTTCGTGTTTGAGGAGGATTGTATCCCGGCTGGTTGTTGGTTAATTGAGGTCCTGGCCCCGGATTAGGGTATCCCGGAGTTCTTGGGTGATATCCCGGAGCCGTACCGTACGGGTTCGTCGGAAAAAAATTTGGTGGCGGGTACGGAGGTTGATAAAAATTAGTTCCCCCAGGTGGACGTGGATCTCCTCTTCCCATCCCTCTCCCTCTCCCCATCCCTCTCCCTCTCCCCTCGTAACTCGGTATCGGAAATCTCGGAGGTTGTTCCGGTTGTTGTTCCCCCTCCTGATCCTTCTTGAACCAGCAGTCCCTCTCAGTGTGTCCCGTCTTCCCACAATGCCTACAACCCATCGTGCACTGTTTCACGTAATGTCCAGTCATTCCACATCTCCTACAAATTAAGTTCTCTCTGTCTCGGTCGTGTTCGCGGTCACGGTCTCGTTCCCCTCTCGGTCTCCTCCCATCTCCTCTGCCTCTACCCATCACCATTGCTCTGTTCCCGTCGTTAGCAATCGCGTTAACTCCCTCCTCCTTTTCCTCCTCCATCTCAGTCACCGCGTAAACCCTCTTCTCCGTCACTGTCTTTGGGATCTGCTTGATAGACTCCCTCATCGCCTCGTACTTCTCCCTCGGCGTTGCGTTGGCTAGGCGCCCGACACTAATCGACAAAAAAAGATTCAACGTCGAGCCCTCAATCACCCACTTCAACTTTGCGATCAGCGTTTCCACCGGAATCTCCTGCCCGGAAATAAATTCCTTCAACCCCACTTCCTCGTCAAACCTCGCCAACAACTCGTATCCTCCCTCCTCCGCTCGTACCCTGGTTAGGAATTTCTCCTCGTAATCAATCGCCGCTCCATCCTTCAATCGCTCCAACATGCAGCTACGGATCGACGACGCCGTTCGTTTTTCTTCTTTCGTGAGTCCCTGGTAGATCGCGTTCTCTTGAAAGAAAAATTGGTGTGCTCGCAGGTGGTACTCTCTAGGAATCAGTTTAATCCACTTGTATAGGCGGGTAAGATTAGCAATAATGTTCTCCTCCTTGAGGTAGGGTTTCCACCCGGTCTTGATGTATCCCTTCTTCTTGAAGAATTTTCCCGGGGCGTCTATGTGTTGCTCGTTCTCCCTCCTGGGACGCTCACTCTCCCTCCTGGGACGCTCACTCTCCCTCCTGGGGCGGTCGATCTCCTTTTTAGGACGTTCGTTCTCTCCGTCGACGATCTCCTCACTAACCTCCTCCCACTCGTCGTCCTCCGTCACGTGCATGACTTTGCACTTCGGTTTGTCCGTCCCCTTTAGGGCGTCGACGTCAATCGCCCCCTCAACCTCCTTCTTAACTCTTGTCTCCTCCGCTACTCTCCTTGCCTCTTTTTTCTCCTGTTTCTTACGGCGTCTCTTCTCCTCCTTCGCCTTCCACTCCTTCCTCTCCTCTTCCATCTTACGGATCTGCTCCCTCAGTTTCTGACTCTCCTTCCTCGCTCTCTCCTTCTCCGCATCCACGTTCTCCTTTATCATC
>JAJTIF010000289.1 GCA_021299675.1 Pseudomonadota bacterium
AACCTTGCTAAAGAGATCCGCACTGCTTTGACAGTTGTTCAGATCAACAAAATGCCAGCTAACGAAGCTCGCAAATTGATGATGGACACCATGAGCAAGCAGTACTCACAGGGTGCTTCTTGGTCAGGTGACGGCGTTCTCCTTGGTGCTCTTGTTGTGCTCGTTCTTGTTGTGGCTATCGCAGCTGCAGCTGGCGGCGGTTCTTCAAGCTCTAACAACGGCGGCGGCTCTTCTTGCTACAATGAGTACGTATGCTACGACTACTACGACTCATTCGGCTACTACTGGTACTCAGACTGCTTCAACGAGCAGGTTTGTTACTAAGATCTCAGTTTAAATCTAGATCACTGAGAGGGGAGGCTTCGGCTTCCCCTCTTCATTTCTGGGCCTTGTAATTTTTTCATTTTTCATTTCTCAAATTGTCATTTGGTATCTCCTTCACTAAAACCTCAATCAGATTGTTTATTAACCCAAAGCAAGAGGAGAACTTCATGCTTAAGAAATTTTTCGTCGGTTTCATGGCTTTTGCCATGATCACAGTTCAGGCTAACGCCGTTTCCAATAACTCGCTCAAGACTGCTTTTGACGAGTTGAACTATTCACTGTCTGTAGACTGGGATCAGACTGATCGCGCTTTCTACACAGCACAGATGGAGAAGTTCACAGCGAAAGTAAAAGAGCTTCAGGCTCAGGGCCTCACAAACGCTGAATTGATCGAGTTCTCTCTCGCTAACATCAAAGATGCAAACCTTGCTAAAGAGATCCGCACTGCTTTGACAGTTGTTCAGATCAACAAAATGCCAGCTAACGAAGCTCGTAAGCTTATGATGGACACCATGAGCAAGCAGTACTCACAGGGTGCTTCTTGGTCAGGTGACGGCGTTCTCCTCGGCGCTCTGATCGTTCTTCTTCTCGTAGCTGCAATCGCTGCTGGCGGTTCAGTGAGTGTTTCTAACGGCGGCGGCTCTTCTTGCTACAACGAGTACGTCTGTTACGACTACTACGACAGCTGGGGCTTCTACTGGTACTCAGACTGCTTCAACGAAACTGTTTGCTACTAATCTAGAGCACTAGATCATTAGCTCTTCATTGAAAGGGAAGCTTTGGCTTCCCTTTTATATTTTAGTTAGGTTATTCTTAAACAATGAATTCTCAAATTTTAAAACTTGCTCAGATTGTTTTTCATTTCATAAGGCTTATTTTGAAGTCTCTGCTGGGGGAGGCCTTGGCTAAGCGAAAGTTGACTGAGATGTATCTGGACGTCCTGTTTGAAAAATCCAAACTCTCTCAAGTTGCTCCACCCACCCCGAAAGAGCCGATCCTTCTCGCGCCAGAAAGAGTGTCTGATCTCTACGTCCATTTGCCAGAACAGTTTACCCTTCTGACTGAGAGAGAGCTTTATGCTTTAATTAGTTTGTTTAAAGAGTCCAATCCAGCCGAGGTACTTGAAATCGGCTGTTTTAAAGGAGGAAGTTCTTATCACTTTCTTTTGAACTCACCTTCGACCACTCAGATTTATAGTGTGGATAAATCCTTTAGTCATGTTCCAACTCATATTATGAAGGAGCTAGAGGAGTCGAAACGTTTTCACCCTATCGAAACAGGTTCGACCAACCTTGACGTTAATCCCTATAGAAAGAAGTTTGATTTTATCTTCGTTGACGCTTCACATGAGTATGATGATGTGAAGAGTGACACTTTAAAAAGCCTTGAAATGCT
This sequence comes from Pseudomonadota bacterium, assembly GCA_021299675.1. GTDB lineage: Bacteria > Bdellovibrionota > Bacteriovoracia > Bacteriovoracales > Bacteriovoracaceae > UBA6144. The sequence continues at coordinate 1,720 of JAJTIF010000289.1, forward strand.
TAAGGCCGGTGGAACGATTGTTTGGGATGACTATTCTCCAGGGTATCCAGGCGTTTATCGCTGGCTTCATGAATTTAAAGATCAGGGACATAATGTATTGAATATACAGGGTACATCTCTGGCTTTCTGTCGCTTTATCTGAGATTTAATTAACATAGGTTGACTAAACTTAGCTCGAAACGTAGATACCTCGCATTGAAACTACCTTGGAGGTAAATATGTTAAAGCGTCTTTCCACGCTCCTTTTGGCTTTTGCTTTTGTTACTACCGCTTCAGCATCTACTGTTGGCGCACATTCAATTAAAGCAGCTATCGATGAGTTTAACTTTGCTGTGACTGTAGAGTGGGATCAGCAAGACCAGGCTTTCTACCAAGCTCAAATGAAGAAATTCCTCGCTAACCTCAACACTCTTCGTGCACAAGGCGCAACGACTGCTGAGATTATCGACGTAGCGGTGAGCACTGTAAAAAATGAAAAACTGGCTCAAGAGATGAAGTCAATTCTTGAGTTGATCGAAGTTGAGAAACTGAGTGTTGAAGAAGCTCAAGGGATGCTTCTTGAAGCGACCAAGAATAACTCTTCAACAGGTGCTTCTTGGTCAAGTGATGCTTGGGTTTGGATCGGCCCAGTCCTAGGGATTGCCGTTCTCCTGGCTCTTCTTTCAGGCGGCTCATCTAGCGGCTCAACCACAACTGACCCAGGTACAAACCCAGGCTACACCTGTGGCTATAACTATAGCTGCTACTGGGGCTACGACAGCTGGGGCTACTACGGCTACCAGTGCGGCTACGTTTACTCATGTGGCTGGTTCTAGACTTCAATTTTCCTGCAAACAAAGTTGAAATTTTAAGGGCTCCCGAATGGGGGCCCTTTTTTTATTTGCGAAGGGCGGTTGAGCTCTTCTCTTCGTGTGGGTGGTGCCCCAGATAGACAACGCTGATGTCTGGGTGAAGGTCCCGGATAAGCTTTTCGGTGGCCATTCTTTCACCCTCATTTTCCAAACGAGAGACCACATAGAAACAATGAATCAATTTGAGGAGGTCTTGCGCCTTGATCCACTGGGGGAGGCTCTTAAAGCTATCATGCCCCATCAAGAGGCTCACTCGTAGGTCCGGTCTGCGATGGAGAGTCCGCAGTACCCAGGTCACCGTGGGGTTTTTCTCGGTGAGGAGAAGAAAGCCAGGGTGGACGTGGAAGGGACGAGAAGTTGAGCTGGAGATTTGCTGAACCAGTTCGGCATAAAGCTGCACGACATTTTTGATTTCTCTCAAAGGCTTTAAGGGATTTCGATCTGGGGCCACAATCAGTTTAAGCTGCGGCGGTAAGAGATTAATGCAGCTGGCATGTCCTTCGTGCCAGGGATCAAAGGTTCCCCCGAAGAAGACCACTTCGCTGGCAAAGGGAAACTCTACTCTCAGGGGAGCGTGGATGGGCTCCGAGCGCTCTTGCAAAAGCCCCAGGCGATTTGCTTCCAGGCTGATCCAAAAATCAGCGTCGAGCTGAAACTTCCCGACTAAATCTTTCCAGTGAAAGGAGGTCCAACCCATCGGGTGAGCAGAGGAGGGAGCAAGAGTGAAAAGTGGAATATCACGAAAGAACCCAGCTCTCTGTGCAGAACTGCCTTTCGCCTGGGCCAGTTGCAGTTTTGCGTCAACCCAGACCCGCAAATCATCGTGAGATGTATCAAACCAGAGTTGACTTGGTTTCACAGCAGGACCTCGATGGGTTTGGTGAGTTTATATTCATCGCCCTTTTTCTCCAGCCCGAAACAATACACTTCCACGCCTTTAGAGACCGCGAGTTTGAGTGCTTGAGCATAGTCTGGATCAATCTTATCGGCACTTTTAAATTTTTCTGCATCAGAGCGGGAGAGCACATAGAACATCGCCGCCCGATAGCCACTCTCTTTTAATTTCATCAGGTCATTGAGGTGCTTAAGGCCACGGGTGCTCACGGCATCAGGGAAGCTGGCCACACCTGCCGATTCTAGGAGCGTGACGTTTTTAACTTCCACCCAAAAATCTGGAAGACCTGGTTGAGTGAGTAAAAAATCAAAACGAGAATCAAATATTTTTTGTTCAGGGAGAACTGTTAAGTAAGCTTTAAACGGAGCCAGTTCAGACAAAGCCTCTTTGACCAGGTGATTCGTGAGACCGGTGTTGACCATGATGAATTGACCTGGCGGGAGAGTAAACTCCAGTGTCCAGCGCAGCTTGCGCTCTGGATTGCTGGCCGGTGAAAGAAGCACTGACCAGCCTGGCTCCCAGCAGGTTTTCATACTGCCAGTATTAGCGCAATGAGCGACAACGATGGAGCCGTCAGCTAAGTCGACATCAACGAGGAAGCGTTTATAGCGCTTGAGGATGCGG
>JAJTIF010000089.1 GCA_021299675.1 Pseudomonadota bacterium
ACGACACCGCCTCCGATTCCGCTTCCACCGATGCGATTCTGTGTAGCATCTCTCAGTTCCGTCTGGCGTACTTCCGTCTGGCGTACCTCCGTTTGGCGAAGATCTTGAAGATTTGTTTGATCAAGGATTTGTGAAACCAGTGATGAAGAGGTGCTCGATCGACGGAGCTGCTCGGCTTCTCTTTCTGAAGCCAAACTATTTTGTATCAGAGTGGTCAGCGCGAGGGTAGCGAGAAGGGTTGTTTTCATAATGGATGCTCCTATTCTGTAACCTGTAAAAGTTGAATTCCGATTTGTACGATTTCTTGGGTCTGTGTTTCGTGTCCGTATTTTTTAAGTAGCAATTGAGTCATCTCCTGCATCTCGCGACGCAGGTCTTCGAACTTCGAGCGCGGGATCCCAACCGTAATAAGCTGCGCCGCTCTCTTCTCATACTTCAGTTCCGTCATGGCCATGCTCGCGCGCTGAGCAAAGTCTTTATGGAGGTTGGCGGTGTTCTTAAAGTTATCTTTTCCGTCTTTGAAGAGGACAGTCGCTTCAGACTGAACCAATCTTCCCTGTGTATCTCTTTTAATGAGTTCCAATGTTAGAAGATCCTGGAGGCCTTCATTGATTTTTGCTTTAGTGATTTTTCCCGAAAGACGTCTAAATATCCAATCGGTATCTTCTTTGAAGTCGACGAGACTTACCATCTCCCGCAAAACCACAAGGTGCCATTCGTTGAGAAAGCGCAGATGACTATCGACGAGCGCCATGGGTTTTGAGCTTTCACCGTGCGCAGAGATCTTAAGTCTTTCGAAGTAATAGATCTTTTCTTTTTCCAGCTCCGCCTGACAGAAGAGCACCATGTTCTCAAAGAAAAGTGCTTCTTGGGCTGAAAGGTCAAGGGCGCGAGCAAAGCCGATGATCGATTTTGGGGTGAGGTTTCTTTTTCCTTTGATCACAAGTCCAAGGTAGCCTCTTGAGTTTTTTCCAAAGCCTGCGGCTAGCACAAAAGCATTTTCTGAAAAACGCGGGTTCGTCAGTTTCTTGAATGCATAGGCATCCTTTAAGTAATCTCGAAAGTCCAAGTAATCAAACACCGAGGGCTTCGGAGAAAGGATTGGTTTTTTAGGAAGTTGTGTCTCAGCAGTCAGCATAAAAATCTCTTGTAAGTTTTCTTGCCTTTGTTATGCCACGGCTGCTGACTGGAAGGAGATGTATTGTAATTATTACATTCTTAAACCGAAGGCTCCCAGTCAGCAGTACACTCCTTATATGTATAGATATTTGCTGATCCTCCTTCTTACCTGTCTGACCACTGCTGCCCATGGGGAAGCCTGGGTGGATGATGGTCACAATTTCTTTGCGGAAGATGAACTCTATCGGGCTTCACCAGCACTTCTTCGAGCGAGTTCACGAAAAATTTCAAGACACATAAGGCATCTTAAAAGATCATACCTTAAAGACCTCAAGGATGATTTTGTCATCGTCTTTGCTCCCACTCAAGCAACTGACGCCCTTTTCTATCCACCTCGACTATATGTTGACGGAAAAGGGGAGAGATTTAATGATGCTGTGGTGGTGATTAACCCACGCATGATTAACAATAATCGTTTGTTTCGGCTGATCGGCCATGAACTCTTTCACTACGTTCACGATGAGAGATTTCCTCATGAATTGAGCTGGGTGCGAGAAGGTCTTGCACAGAATTTTGAGAGCGAAGTTTATGGTGGCATCACTCAGTCTCACCTCCGGGCAGCTCTCGAAGAATCTCGTCATGCTCTCGAGGAAGAGTTTGACATCTCTGCATCTCAGCCGGAAAAATATGGTAATACTTTTCTCTTCTTCCATTTCCTTGAACAGTACTGCCTTAAAGATAAGGCTTGGAGGATGGCCCTCAATCTCAAGCAGACCGGAAGAGTTGGCAGGGGGACGATAGATGCATTGCTTGAACTGAATGGAACTAAATCTTCTTTCTGCACGAACGCAACGGCGACGATGAGTGAGTTTACACTCCAAAAAATGATAAATGCGCAAACGGCTACTTTCCCGATGGCACTTTGGCCTTTGCTCTCAGCCCCCGAACCCATGGACCAAGAAGCACTTGTCCTCTCTCAGCTCTCTTCAATAGATCTTCGTAGATTCTTCACGGAGCTGCCACCTTTTCTAGGCTTCAAGCTTTCCGCTTCTCTCTGGGTGCCCACAGTCACAGACTACCGGGATATTGCTTTTTACTACTGGTCTCCAGGTCATTCCATCCTTCTTCCCTGGGCCGAGCGCCCGAGTCCCTTTGCCTCGGATGCGATGGTCATTTTTGTCAAAACTCGCTGACTCTAAGTCAGCAAAATTGCATTGTAAAAATTACACATTGCCCTCATTTGACCACGGGATCTGCTATTTTAGAGGGGAATCGTTTTCAATGTTTAATCACTCTTTAAGGAGTTGCTATGTTTAGATTTTTAATCCTTCTCATTGTCCTTCAAGTTTCTGCTTTCGCCCAGACCCTACGCCCTGGTGTCTATGACGGCAACTCTAGTGATCATAAGATGTTTGTTCGAACTCTTCCCGGAAGAGAAGGAAGTTTTCTCGCTTTAATTATTAGAAATGGTAAGCAGGCGGTTCCTTATCTGGTCGATGAGTTTGCGGTCGGTCGCTACGGCTTCGTTCCCCTCCATAACCTGAAAAATTTGATCGGAGCCACGAACTATACGCCTTCCCTAACAGCAACAGTGATCAGCGATTCACGTAATAATCTTCAAATCAATGTGGCGCCGAACCCAGGCAATAACGTCGGCTTTAACGTCGCTGAGGTCTTTAAATCCACCAGAGAGACATCACCCTGGCTCCCAGTTATGCCAGGAAACTATTCTTATAAAGATAACCGTCGCAGCACAACTTTGAGTCCTAACGATGGTTCTCGCGAATCACAACTCAGCGTCGCTTCAGGACCTATGGCAGGCACCTACGTACTGCGTGAAGTGCGCCCGGGGATGCACCTGGCTTTCAAGAGTACTCTCACCACAACTGGTATCGAGGTGGTAGAAGAATCCCAGCACATCGTGGTGTTCTTGCGCGGATGCTGGGCCCGTCACGACAAGATGGTTTTCATCAGCACATCGAACTGGTCCATGACTGAATTTTCACTTAACTAATAAGAAGTCGAGTTGTTTATGAAAAAACTAATTATCCCGATGCTCTTGAGTCTAAGCTTCTCAGCTTTCGCAGATCTCTCGCTGCCGCAGATTTCTGCTCCGGATGAGTTAGTGAGAGGTGACTTCGCCGAGGGCACGATCACTCAGATCAGCTCAGCAGAGATCGCCGAGTTTTTGCCTTGGGCGCAGAATGCGAAGAACCAATTGACTCGTGCGCTTAACACTGCCCGAACCCTTCCACTTCGCGATCGCCGCACACACATCGAGCGCTCG
>JAJTIF010000380.1 GCA_021299675.1 Pseudomonadota bacterium
TGCCGAATTTCCAATATGGGTACCAGGAGATTTCCTGAAAGGGGACCGGCCCGAACTACTGCTGGCCAGTTGATTTGCGGCTAATTTCCACTGGTACCCTTAACTTTGTCAACGCCTCTCTTCTTTCGATACGATTCCCCGGTAATTTCTATCTTGTAACCGTGAGCGATTCTGTCCACGATAGCTTCAAAAACTACTGGATCAGTAATCACTTCTTTCCAGTTTGTAACAGGAAGCTGGCTTGTAATAATCGTCGATCTCTTCAAGTAACGCTCCTCCAGAAGATCATAGATGTCTTGAACAATTTCTCCTTCGAGTGGTTTTATTCCAAGGTCATCAATGATTAAAAGATCCACTTCAATTAATTTCTTCCTCAGCCGTAAAAACGTTCCACCAACCCTCGCTAATTTTATCTGTTCAATCAAATGGTTCATTCCCTCGAATAAAACGTTGTGACCTTCGTTGCATGCCTGATGTCCAATGGCCGTCGCAACAAAGGTTTTTCCGACTCCCGTTGGTCCAAGTAAAAGAAGATTTTGTTTCGACTTCAAAAACGTCAGTTCACGAAGTTCTTTGACCTGAGTTTTACTCAGAGATCTTTTCAAGGTGTAGTCGTAGTGGTCAAAGTCCGACTGAGACCGGAACTTTGCTCTCCGTAATCTTCCCTCTGAACTTTTCTGATCACGGTAGCGAATTTCGTCAGTAAGAAGCCCCCTTAAAAACTCAGTGTAGCTCCATTTCTCTTGTTGCCCCTCCTGTAGCCTCGTCGCCAGCGTCTTCGCGATTCCAGTGAGTCTCAGTTGATGTAGTTGGTTGTTGGTGATGTCCATGTTGTTTCTCCTTCTGTTAACAGGTCTCCCTGACGTAAATATGGATTATCTTCCCGCTTTGGAATCTCGGATGATTTGTAAGGAGGTCTCTTCGCCATGGCCTCGATAAAGCGAATATAGGGACGATTTAATAGCAGTGCTTGCTCGCAAGCATAGTTCAGCTGTTCTTGTGGATATTTTTTTATCAGAGCAATAATTCCCTGAGCGCGACGAAGATGTTGAAGTGGATGCGGGCCAGAAAACAGGGACTCTATCAATCGATAAATATCATCACCAGCTGATTTAGACTTATCTAATAGATACTGAGGTGTGACTTCAAGGTACGCCTTGTGTGCCGCCGGATAATGATCCTTATTGGTTATAACTTTATTTTTGCCCTTGGATCTCGCGTGTTGAGAAAGAAGTTTTCCTTCAAAGAAAACTTCTACAGTCTTCTCTGAACCCCAGACATCAAGCTCCTTCCCACGATACTCCCATGGGGCCGAATAATAATTTGTTTCAAAGAAAAGATGACAGTCATGATGGAGTGTTGCCTTCTTATGTGTTCGAATCACAAATTCATTCTCAGGAAGAAGATTTAAATCGTGTTTCTCCTCGAGAAAGGCCTCACTCCGGGAGCAACCAAGTATTCGGTGTTTCTTGTTATTAAATTCCACCAGATGATCTTCGAGTGCCTTGTTCAACTCAAGTAGACTCGTGAACGTTCGCTTCCTCACTTTTTTATAAAACCACTTCTGGAAGATTTGAACTGATCTCTCAACAATTGCCTTATCCTTCGGAGTTCTTACCCTCGCAGGAACCACCGCCAAGTTATAGTGGTGGGCCAGACGCTGATAAGCAGGGTTGATGTCGGGATCGTACTTGTGGGCCTTATTAACGGCAGATTTGAGATTGTCAGGAGCAAGCTGCCTTGGAACTCCACCAAAGAAGTTAAACATCCTCACGTGGGAGTTTAAAAAGTCCACACTCTTCTGAGTAAAGGAGAACTCAGCATAAGTATAACGAGAGCGACAAAGAACTCCGACAAAAAGATGAGTCCTCGTAATCTCACCAGTCGCAAGATCAAGAATGTCGATCCCGTCACAATAATCGATTTCCGCTCGCTCGCCAGAGATGTGCTGGCGAATCATCGTCACTTCTTTAGAAGACGGACAATGTTTCTGGTACTGTTTCCAAAAATAAGAATAACTCCAGGAAATTTTTCCAGAGTCTTTAAGTTCATCCCACAAAAGTTGAAGGGAAACATCATTCACCTGATGTTCACGGATGACTTCTTCCCACGAAAAAAGCTGCTGAACTTCTGGGACTGAAGCTCGTTGAGATCCGGTGAGGTACTTACGAACGGTTTTTCTAGAAGAACCAATCGCCCTTGCTATGGCCCGTTCTTTGAGACCTAAGTCCTTAAGGCGCAACATTTCTGATTGTTTGTTCACGCTGATCGGCCTCCGTGCCATGAGCTCTCCTTGTTTTAAAAGGAGAATTATCTCACGGCGAAAAGACCAACAGATTTGTTCGGGGATTAACTCAGAAATTGGTACCCATAATAGGAAATTGGGTGGTCCCCTTTGAGGAAATCAAGTGGTACCCATTCAGGAAATTGGCCGGTACCCTTTCAGGAAATTCGGCATTTTCAGTAACCTCCTCTCTATTTAGACGATCCATGAAACTTCCCAAAAGCTCATTAATAAGTAA
>JAJTIF010000098.1 GCA_021299675.1 Pseudomonadota bacterium
AGATTCGTCCGCTTCATCCACCCTGACATCCGACTCAATCAGAACTTTCGCCTGCGCCGAAGCTTGTATAAAGATTTCCTTAAGCGCCTTAAGAAATCAAAGAAGAGGATCTGGCTAGTGACAGGCTACTTTCAGCCCAAGCGCTCCATCATCAACAGTCTGAAAGCTGCAGCTCGGCAGGGCGTGGATGTGCGGATTTTGCTTTCCACCAAATCTGATGTGTTTTACTACTCACTCTTGCAGACCTACTACCACTACGAGCTGCTCGATGCAGGAGTGAAAATCTTTGAGTTCGACCCCTCGATCATCCACGCCAAGAACTACTTCATCGATGACTGGATCACGGTGGGCTCCACCAACCTGAACTACCGCTCCTTCATGCATGACCTCGAGGTGGATATTCGCATCCAGCATCCGCAGAATAAAAAACTGCTGGAGAAAAACTTCCAGGAGCAGGAGAGCGCCTCCACTCCCCTCACTTTCGAACAACTGAACCTTAGGCCCTGGTGGAAGACCATCGCCTCGCGACTTATCTTTCTTTTTCGTTACTGGAATTAAAATGAAAATTAAAATCCTCTCGTATAACATTCACAAGGGCTTCGATTTTTTTAACACCTCCTTCGTACTGGCACGGATCAAGCAGCAAATCCGACTCATCAACCCCGACGTGGTCTGCTTGCAGGAAGTGCAGGGAGAGCACGAAAAACTCAAACAGAAGATCAGTGACTGGCCTCTGCAGGCGCAGTTCGAATACCTCGCAGATACGATCTGGCCTCACCATGCCTACGGTAAGAATGCCGTTTATACCGAAGGCCACCACGGGAATGCTCTTCTATCAAAGTACCCGATTAAATACTGGCACAACCTCGACTTGACCCTTGATAAAAGCGAGATGCGGGGGATGATCCATGCGGAGATCTGGTTGCCGGAAGCGGACAAAACTTTTCACATGATGAACACGCACATTAACCTCTTCCACAGCGCCCGCGTGAAGCAAGCGAAGCTTATGGCCCAGTACGTGCGCGAAAAGATCCCAAGCGAGGCACCCTTTATCATGGCCGGTGATTTTAACGATTGGCTCTTGCGCCTCGATCCGATCATGAAGCGAGAGTTTGGGAGTCGAGAAGTCTTCGAAGAACTCTACCAAAAACACGCCCGCACCTTTCCCTGCTTCAAACCCATGCTGCCACTGGATCGGATGTACTACCGTGGGATCCTACCCATCCAGGCGATGGTGCTGAATGATCCAATCTGGAAAGAGCTCTCCGATCACTTACCGATCTACGCTGAAGTGGAGATCTGAGATTCCCATGCTTTCACTTTGGGGTTCATCACCTTAAACCACAGCGGTGGCACGAGGGCGAGCAAGATCATACCGGGGTAGCCAGAGGGCAACTGAGGGGCTTGATCGTGATGCTTCAGCACAGTGTAGGGCAAATGCGCTAGGGCATGATGGTCACTGTGGCGCTGAAGATTAAAGAGTAGAAGATTAGAAAACTTATGGGCTGAGTTCCAGGAATGGATGGGCGTGACCTTCTCGTAGCGCCCGCTGACATTCTTTTTACGGACCAAGCCGTAGTGCTCGAGGTAGTTCACTAATTCCAGCAGCACAAATGCCACCACGGATTGCGCGAGAAAAAACACCAACACACTCTGAGATAAAAAAGCTGCCGAGAGTGTGAAGAGCACACTCATGACCACTCCACCCCAGACGGCTTTCGAGTCAATCTTCAGGGCATGGAGAAAACTGGTCACCACTGAACGGACTACAAAGAAATAAACGTTTTCGTTATAGCGAGCACTCGCTGGATCATCGGGCGTAGACACCAGAAGATGATGGCCGCGCACGTGCTCCACAGCGAAGTGCTGGTACCAAACACTGGAGAGAATGAGGTTCGCCACCAGGCGTGGGGCGAATTCTTTTTTGTGGCAAAGCTCATGACCAACGGTGATCCCGAGCCCTCCGGTATAAAGCCCCACCACCAGGGCGAGCAGCAGCAGGTCCCAGCCCAAGGGTAATGCCAAGGCCAGCGACACACCAAGCCCCAGCACCAGAAAGTGAGTCAGAGAGTAGAGGTAGAGGGCCGGGGCCCAGACTATTTCTTTTTTCCAAACGGATTCTTGGGCATCAGAAGGGTTGGTCTTATCCACACCCATCACGAGATCGATCAAAGGAATGCCCACAAACACAAACACCGCTGGCAGCCATAGGAACTCTGGTCTTTGGAGAGCAAAGACAGTAACAGCAGTATAAACAAGAAAGGCGAGAAATTGGATGGGATGCATAGCTAATTGATAGCTATTTTTTTTCCTTCAGTAAAGAGCCAGGTCGGGCCAACGAAGGTTTTCTTTTCACCGTCGATCACAATTCCAGCCCCGTCTGGGCAGGCGTAGAGGTTCCGCTTTGTGCGCTTGGTGAGTTTACGGAATTCGGCATCGTAACGGCTGGAATTTCTATAGTGCGGAAAGAAATCAAATTCCAAGAGCGCCATGGCGTCGAGGTTTTTAATGTTATCGTGATTTTCATCACGATCAAAACTCGGCATCCCGGCCATGGTGATATCCCGGCTCATCATGATTGCGCCCGCCGAAAGTCCCGTGAGCACGCCACCTCGGTAGACATAATCTCTAAGAGCTTCCAGCAGTTTGGTCTTTCGAAGCCACAAAAGAAAATGAAAGGTATTTCCCCCGCCAAGATGAATGACATCCGCTTTCATGACTTCACGGAAAAGGGTTTGGTCGTAAGGAATATCAATTGGAAAATGCAGAAAGCGCTTCACACTAAAACGGCGGTACTGCTCGACGAAGTGCTGGAATTCAATTTCTGAGAGATAAGAAGATGCCGGGATGTACGCCATGAGAGGGTTTTTCACACCAATCATTTGCATCGTCATATCATCGAGTTCGCGATTTGCCCGCGCGTCGCCACCGGAATAGAGCACGAGTTTCACTTAAAGTCCTTCTCTGCACTCTCTTACGATGCCGGCCATGTCTCTCAGGATGTTCTGCTCACGCTTGGGTGTGTTCGCCTCTAAGTCCTCACGGTGTGTCTTATGCATGACATCCGGATCAAGCGTTTGATAATGGGAGAAGTCTTTCATCAAACGATAAAGTTCGGCGTTGGTGAGTTTGGGCCTGCACTTCGAGACTTTCTCCACCACGTAGGTGATAGAATCCCCAGTCACACGATCGTATTTATTAATGATCGATGAGCGCATCGTCACATCCAGGAGAATCTGGTGACGCTCCTTCTTCTGGAGGAGCGCACACATATCAATCAGATTGAGGTATGCCACCTGAAATTTCTTGATCTGCGTCTTAAGCATGCTGGTCATATTGAGATCAGTTTTCTTAGCGTAACTAGATTTGATGATTTCGATGAACTCATCAGACTTGAGCAGCTCGCCCCGGGTGAGGTAGAGCTGCGGTAGCTCGCGCAGGATATCGCGCATACAAAAAATAGCATCGCGGGTAATCCCATCTGCCACTTTGTAGACACCACGCTGGCTCTTGGCCCTTTCAAACCAAGTGAAGCTGCGACGGAATACACGGATGTCGTTGAGGTTGTGCTTGAAGAGATCGTCGACGTGCTTCGCCTTGAACCCCATCTTGTGGAGAAGGTTTTTATACTTCGCTTCTTCGAAGTGATGCTCGAACTGATTCAGCGACGAGTGGTTTTTAAAGTCAGCCAAGGGACGCTTCTTCTTGCGGATCAAGAAATCCGTGAGCTGTGCGAAAGCCTGGACGATGTACTTCGCCTTTTGTTTCTGCTCTAAGATCGTGGTCGAAAAGCGCTCGACGTCATCGTAGCGGTACTCGCTGTGGAAGAGCCCGAACTGGCGGATGGAGCCGTAGTCGATCACTCCCCCGTCCATCAGAATATTATCGCCGTCCCAGTCAAGCCAACAGAAGATGTACTCGTCTTCGAACTTCGCAGCGACGCGGCCGAAGGTTTCGGAAACTTTTTTCAGCAGATAATTATATTTCTCAGATGAGCTCTTGGCGCGCACGTCTTCCCAGTCACCGTTGAGCACCTGGCGCTCGATATAGTAATCGGCTACCTGCTTGAGGGCCTTATAGTTGCCCTGCTTGAGGTGATTGAAAAAATGCGAAGGCCGAATGAGGTTGGGATACGCTCGCACGTTGATCGCAAGCCCTTTATCGTACTCAAGGGTCAAGAGCAGACGTTCGGTTTTAATATTGTTTTTCTGAAACACTTCACTGAAAAAAAGCGTCTCGAGTCCTTCACCGGTTTCACTGCACCCACAACCGTAAGAGATTGTCGGGTCCCCCGTCTGAAAGTACTTCTTTTGAATGTTCACCGCTGGTGAGAGCTTCGTGCCTCCGGTGCCACAGCTTGAGACGTCCCAGCTGACTCCCTGGTGACGGATAGTCCCATTCCAAATGGTACGCCCGTCTCCCGAAGTGCGCCCAGATTTGTCGGGGTGCTGCAGCTGCAGGTAACGAGTCGCCATGTAGGTATTTGGACGGATTTCATCTTTGGTGAAATCGATTTTGTTTTCGATGTCCCACTCATTGATGATCTGTAGACTGAAGGTGTGGAGAATTTGTTTTTCGAGCTCAGGAGTTATTTCATTGGGATGATCTTTCGGGATCAGCCCCATCTCTCGCGCCAAATCGAAATGGAAGAAAACAATCTTCCCTCCCTTCTTGGTCCGAACTTGATACTCCACGCGCCCATCCGGCACTTGAGTTTTAAACGGATGTGATCCGTTAATCTTGCTGAAGTTAGCGTAAGCCTTAACCGACTCTTGCACTTCGGATTTCTTGACTGAACTCATCACTCACCATCCTGGCTCATTAGAGGAACTCTAGAAAAATTATAGAATGTTATTTCGCTAGGACCAAACTAAAAGGCTCAATGGGAGCTTTTTACCCTTATCTTCTGATCAATCAGCTCAAGAAATTTTTTTCTGTATTTCCCATCAGATACATGAAACGCATCAGCGTGCTGGCCTTCCTGAATTTTCCACCACCATTTTGGAGCGCTAAGCTTTTGATATAATTCTCGCCCACCTTTAAAATCGACGACTTGATCGTGAGGCGAATGCATGACAAGAGTGGGAGTTTTAATTTCTGAGAGCACGGCTTCCGAAGCGTATTCGTCAGATATTAAAATCCGCGCCAAGGGGTAGAATGGCACCAACCACCAGCGCGTAAGAAATTTTCTACTCGCTACATCTTTATAACTTTGGAAAGTGGAATCAAAAACCAGCAGATCCACACCACCGCTCTTCTCAAAATCCACCACAGCCCTCCCCATCACCTGCCCACCCAAACTTTGACCGTAGAAAATAAGATTCTTCGTTTCTCTTTTGAGATGATCACTGTGTGCCCACCTCATCGCGCTCAGTGCATCCAGATAGACACCGGCTTGCGTCGGCTCTCCCTCACTCATACCGTAGCCGCGGTAATCGAAGATCAAGAGATCCACACCTTGTTCAGCAATCCACAACATACTTAAAAAATGCGTCGACATATTTTCGGCGTTTCCGTGAAAGAGTAGCAGAGTCGAATGGGGATCCTTGGCCCGGATCACCCAGGCGTGGAGCTTCACTCTGTCCGCAGACTCGAGCCAAACTTCTTCAGGCGTCACACCAAAGCGCTCTGGCGCGATGAGGGCTCCCCTGAGTGGCTGGTAGAAGAGCTGCGAGCAGGAGGACAACACGATGAGAAGTGAGAGCTTAACCAAAGCCTGACAGATTGCTAACCCATTCTTGATTGGAGCAAGCACCATACATCTTAGATAATCAATGAGGGAGGAACGCTTATGACTCATACCTTGGCTCGATCCTTAGTTTCACTGGCTTCACCCATTCTCTTCTTCATTTATCTTTGGAATGATCTAAAGACCCTCTCCATGGACGATCAACACCCTGCCCTATCTTGGTTCATGCCCGTCGATCAAGATTGAAAAGCCTTCACTCGCATACTAGAATTGTGTATGCAGAAAGTCACCGCTATCATTCTCACCTATAACGAATCCTTGCACATCAAGGGAGCGCTGGAGTCCGTTCAGTGGTGCGATGAGATTTTGGTGGTGGACTCATTCAGCACCGATGACACGCTGGCGATCGTCGGAAGTTTTCCGAAGGTGAAGATCCTGCAGAATAAATTTGTGACCCACGCGGCTCAGAAAAACTGGGCGATCCCCCAGGCCAGCCACGACTGGATATTCCTCTTAGACGCCGACGAGCGCCCCACGGGAGAACTCGTGAGCGAGATCCAAGGCATGCTCAAGACGAACTCCATGAGTAAAGACGCCTACTGGATCGGCCGCAAGAATACCTTTATGGACCGTGAGCTCCAAGTGGTCTGGAAAAACGATGCGGTGATTCGCTTTTTCAAAAAAACTTGTCGCTACGAGAACAAACAGGTGCACGAAGAAATCATCTGCCCTGATCCGGGCCGCCTCACACATAAAATCTTACACGACACCTACTCGGGTCGTGGCTTCATTTATCATCTGCAAAAAGGTGATAAATACTCAACACTCTCAGCGATGGACTACAAAGATAAAGTCGGCACGATCACGCTCTATCACCTGGCCCTGCGTCCGCTGCTGGCATTCTTCAAGAGCTACATCTTCAAGGGTGGTTTTATCGACGGCAAACAAGGCTTCATCATCGCTGTGCTCACTGGCTGGAATATCTTTTGTCGTTTCGTGAAAGTCTGGCGCATGCGCGAGGGTGAGAAGTTCTAGGCTAATGAATCCATCATATTCCTAGCTCCGGTTAAATTCTAATTCCACGATCACAAAGACGTCCTTGATCATCGCGGATTTTACCATCTAGTTTTAAAGATCTCGTTATGCTGGCGCGCTGTCTCACCAGACCGTTGACATCTATAAGCTTTGTCACTTGAGACCTAGCACTGGAACTATTCAAGACCTTTATGACAGCACCATTGTAGAAGGGATTCGCTAGACGAGCTACGCGTTCTAGGAATGCCGGTAGCGAAAGCAAGCCCGCAACAACAGAGGAACCAGCCACACCTAAAGGGGCAACTGAAAGAAAATTCGCCATTCCCGCAGAGGACACAGCAGAAAACCCAAATAGACCTTCTGCGGCTCCGCCTGTAAAAACTGTTAGCGCCAAAACACCAAG
>JAJTIF010000279.1 GCA_021299675.1 Pseudomonadota bacterium
CCGAGATGGGGCCATCGACGATTTCACAGATTTCTTGGATCAGGGCCTTCTGGTCTTTACCCGTTTTGGCCACCAGAGAGGGGTTAGTGGTCACGCCGTCCACGAAGCCCCAAGAGTGAGCGGTGCGGATTTCATTGAGGTCACCGGTGTCGATAAAAAACTGCATAGTATCCTCCGTAATAAGTCAGGTATTAGGTATGGCTTTGAAAGATCTTTTTTACGATGCATAATAATAAGCATGAAGCGTCTTGGCCATTATTTGCTCGCTCTCCTCGCTCTCGCCCCTGTGGTGCGCGCGTCGAACTATGAGCCCGACTTCCCGCAAGATGGATTCCTCTCTAAAGACATGGATCATAAAATGGATCCGGCCATTGATTACTCGCATTTTGTGGGACGAGTAACAGATAAGGATGACTCGGGTCGGATCTTTAAGATCAAAGTGGAAAATAATAACGCGAAGTTTTTCCGAGCGGCCGATGTGGTGTATTTTCGAGTGCAGGGTTTCGAGAAGAGTGATCGCTGTAAAAGCTTTGTAAAAAACGTCGAGGACTACTACTTCACCGTTTATGTGGAAAATCTTAATCCTTGCTGGAATGAGAAAGAGTATTTCAAGCGGGGAACGATCCTGCAGTTCGAGTCCAACGTCCTCTCCACGCGAGTGTATGAGGCGATGAAGTACCGCGAGATGCTGGTGAATCGGAAAAATGATTTCTTAAAGCAGCTCAACGGGATCAATAATTTCTTGTGGACCTTTGATCAGCAAAAAGTCAAAGTTGCCGCCGACTATGATCAGCGTATCGTTGAGATGCAGAAGGCACGCCAAAAAGCGCTGGATGACCTGATTCAGATGAAGCAAGAACAGATGAACGTGCAAACAGAGTTGATGCGAAAGCTTAATGAACTTGACGGGTCTTTGAAGTACTACCAGATCGAGCGTCAAGAACTCATGAGTGACCGCTGGAACATGGATCACGACGCAGGTCTGCCTGTTGGACACAGGCCCCAAGAGCTGAAAGTCGAATAATTATCTACCTCTTCCCCCTTCCAAAATCTTCTGCCCGTGCTAAATTGAGGCATGAAAAACTTTAATCATCTTTTGAGTCTTCAATCTGCTCTTGCTGTCCACCCTTTGTTTAAAGAGTTAAACGACATAAAAAGAGTGCGCCAGTTCATGGAGATCCACGTGTGGGCGGTGTGGGATTTCATGAGTCTTTTAAAGCGCCTGCAGAGAGACCTGACTTGTGTCACTCTCCCCTGGAAGCCTTCTGTTTACTCCTCGCGAGTGGTGCGATTGATCAATGAGATCGTACTCGGGGAGGAGAGTGACGTGGACCAAAACGGTGAGCCCACCAGCCACTTCGAACTCTACCTGCGAGCGATGAAAGAGGTCGGCGCCGATACCACAGCGATCGAGCGCTTTATTCAACACAACGATGCGAGCCTTATGCCCCGTGAAGCTCAAGGCTTTGTCTCTCACACCCTTCAACTCGTGGAGCAGGGTGAGACGGTGGAGGTTGCCGCCGCTTTCTTCTACGGCCGCGAGAAAGTGATTCCTGGGATGTTCCAGGGCATTTTGGATGTGCTCATGCAGGAAAAGATTCCGTGTCCGACACTAAACTACTACCTCGAGCGCCACATTCATCTGGATGGCGAAGAGCACGGCCCCATGAGTGAGAAGTGCCTGACAGAGATCTGTCGCGGCGATGAGGTATTGAATCAACTGGCGCTGGCCGCTGGGATCAAGTGCCTTGAGATGCGCGGTGATTTGTGGACTAAAACAAAGAACTTTTTAGTGAACACTGGCGCAGCACCCGATACTCTTCAAGCTCACTAAGCTCCACAATCTTCACGCCGTTATTTTTGGCGAACTCTAAAAAGAGCTCTGTGCCCTTGAGCGTTTTCTCATGGATGTCGTGCTGAAGAATCACTCCACCGCGAGGAGGAGTGGTGACTGTATAGGCTTTCTTGCGATAGAGGAGCTTGCCACTGGCATTGCGATAGGATTCAAAAGTAAAAGCGCGGCCACCCAGCTCATGGGCCTTAAGGCTTTGAAAGATATCCTCTGGGCTCATGTCCGGCACCCAATCATTGGAATCCACATCCCAAAAAGCAAACTGTAGACAATTGTCGCCGTAGAGCGCTTGCGAGAGAGATTGCAAGGCATTCATGTGATGGTAGGCAGAGTTGGCGCCGTAGGCGGCGTAGGGGAAGCGGTAGTAGAGCTTTTGAAAATCCACGCCGGCCGCTTCGTGAAGAGCGTGGAGCTTGAGCTGAGCGATTTCAAGATTGCGCTTGAACTCACTCTCGCTGATTTGATTAGAGTTGTGGTGAATCTCTCCGTGGTTGGCCACGATGTGGCCTTCCTCGATCATGCGCTGGACGATGGGGCGCGTGGCGGGAGAGAGGCGCTCGGTGATAATAAAAAAAGTCGCCTTGACCTGATACTTCTTCAGAATGTCCAAAAGCTTTGGAGTGTGAGTGAGGTGAGGGCCATCATCAAAAGTTAAAGCGTAAGTCGAAGTATTGTGAGCCGAGCGAGCCGCGTATTGAAAGAATCCTCTCTCATCCGAGCGATAGCTGCGGTCTTCGGGATACTGTTTCTCCTGAGCAAGCCCAGAGAGCATAAAAGCAAAAATAAGTGATAGCATGACTCAGGTATAGCGAGATTATTAAACTCCTTCAAGCTCACTGTAAGGAAATAATCGACAAAGTTTAAGGCCCCAAGCCCCAGAGAGGCTTAACCTATTAGAAATCGTATCTCACGGATGAGTTAGATTATTTATTAAGGAGGATGTTTATGATCCGCAACGTCTTATTGGGTTTTGCTCTCGTGCTCATGACCCAGATGGCTTTCGCCAGCGCCGGTTTTCAGAAGAGATTTCAGCTTGTTAAAAACGACCAAGGTCAAACTGTAGCGATTCGCCTCAAGGCGCTTTCCTTGCGTTTCACTCTGGCGCCTTTTATCCAGCAAATCAAAAATGACATTCTTTCTGAGCAGCGCCGCATCAAAAGCTTAGGATTCATGGGATACGAATCAGAAGTGGATGCTCGCCTTGTGGCCATGGGAATGGACCCTTACTCAAAAGACTCAGAAGGCGCTGAAGAGATCCGCGCTGTGAAAGAGTCTTTGATGAACATCCCCAACATCAATGTAGAAGAAAGCTTCCTGGCTATCGAGCGCTCAGGCCTCATGGCTGAATTTGAAAAGAAGATCCAAGACGCTCTCTTGCAGCTTGACCTTGCACTTGTAGCGAACCTCGATGATTCTCGCTACTTTTACCGCCGCAACGTTGTGTATGCGGTTGTGACTTGGGCGCTTGAGCAAGCGCAGAAGAGATTTTCTTCTGTCCCTTTCTTGAACCTTGCGAGTTTTGTGATTGTGAAGGTCCACGACCTTTTGCATGAACAAAAAACCTTCCACCACAACATGATGCTCCACTACTTCCAAAACGTCTCTGAGGCGGAACTTGGAATGAGCAAGACAGAAGTTGACCGTGCTGTGTCTTCAATCTACGAGTACCGCATCGCTACCACTGGTCTTTCAGAGTCAAACCGTGCGGCTCGTGAGTGGGATGTGTTTGGTTGGAACAAGTTCTATGTCCAGCTTCGTCAGGGCAACACTCGTGCTCGCGCACTCTCTCAGGGCTCACGCTACACAGACTCTAAGCGCGTAAACTTCGCTTTCCAGGAATCAACCTCTGAAGGCTCACGTCGCATCTATAACCTTTTGATGAATGCTCACTTGTTTTCAAGTCAGCCGGCCATGGCCTATGACTATGCTCGCCCGGATAAAGTCCGTCGTGACCGTGCTCTCTTGAACCTGGCGCAAGTCGGCCTGGGCTTTATTCCTGGCATCCCAGGGATGCTCAAGAGCCTGGCGAACACCTTCCTCGATAGCATGCACAAAGAGCAGCGTCTGATGGACGGCGCATTGGTGGCTTACTTTGAACTCAACCAAAACTCTGTGATGGTTGATCAGATGTACAAGCAGACGATCAATCCATACATCGTGAAGTAGTTTGAAGTTTTAAATTTCTAAAAGAAGGCCCTCTTAAACGAGGGCCTTTTTATTTTTAATGACTGAAACGATGAGAAATGTGGTCTGAATCGCAAAAAAGCTGCCCAAAAAGATCGCGCCGCCCTCACTGAAACCATAAGAGTGAAGTCCGGTGGCCAGGATGTAATTCACTCCAAACCAAGCCATCATCACACTCATGAACGCTCCGGCGGTGAGAGGAATAAAGCGTGCGGGGGTGATCCAGCTGGAGTAGCGACCGTGGAGAATGGCCATGTAGATCAAGAGCACGATCAGTGACCAGGTTTCTTTCGGGTCCCAGCCCCAAAATCTGCCCCAAGAATAATCCGCCCACACACCACCTAAAATAATTCCAGCCGCTAAGAGCACCACACCCACTTTCATGCAGGTGTAGATCTGCTCCATTTGAAAGCGTGTCTCTTTGGAGTCGATGGTGAAAAACATCTGTCGCACAAGCACCACGTTCGCGAGCACCCAGGAGAGCGCCAAAGCCGCGTAGGAGAGGATGATGGTGGTCACGTGAGTGGAAAGCCAGAAATTATCTCGCAGCACCGGCACCAAAGGAGAGATGCTGGGGTCCAGCATGTTGTTAGCAAACTTCATCATCATCAGACACAGACCATTGTAGGCGAGGCCTCCGATCAGAAAAAGTTTCTCTTTTTTCCAAAGGGTCAAAACAAAGGCGATCACCAGGGCGCCGAAACCGGAGAACATGACGGTTTCATACATATTGGTGATGGGCGCGCGGCCCGAGATCAAAATCCGTAGGATCATGGCCGTGAGTTCGAGTACGATCACGAGTCCCGCAGCGGTGAGGCCTGGGCTCAGGGTTTTGAGAGAGAAAGTTAGGGCGAGGCCCAGGATCACGAGCAGAAGTGACCACAGAAATAGGTTGAGCTTCGAGTAGGTGTGCTCGATCATGAAATCGTCACCCTCAATTTTGATGTAATCCGCTCTGGCCTCTTCGAACATCAACTGGAAGGGATCTTGGCTTCTTTCTTTAAGGCTTGCGACCTTGGGCTCAGTGATGAATTCAAAAATGGGTAGCCACTGGATGGTATTTTGCGTGGTCTTCTCGGGCAGCGTCCAGGTCTGACCGGCCTTCAGCTGATCCAGCACCTGCATGCGGGAGAGGATTTTATTGAGCTCTTTTTTATAGCTATTATTTTCTTTGATCGCCTGGTGAGCCGCACGCACTTCTTCCATTCGAAGCGCCAGCTTGGAGGCTGGCATCGAAGTGTCTCCGTCAGATAAACCTAAGAGTTTTTTGGCGTCGGTGTGCTCAATTTTAATGGGTAGATCCAGCTGGGATTTAATCCCCATGCCATCAAAGGAGAGTTTACAGAAAACTTCTACGGCACTCTTGTCTTCCAGCTTTTCACTGCCGGTCATAAAGCGCAGGGTTTCACTGGCCAAGATATGCAGCGGTTTCACGCGTCCGCCAGAGCGAACCGGCAAGGTCGCTAGATTATCCGGGCAGAGTGTTTGGGCAAAGCCGTTGAGGCTGATGAAAAATAATAACAGAAATTTAAGCATGGGCCACCTCTGAAGTTGGGCGAGCAGGTTTTTTTCGAAGGACAAAATGCCATATACTTCCAAGTACTAAGAGCAAGGAGCCCAGGTACTTCCAGGGACGACCCGGATCATAGTTCACACTGAACACAGAGCCGTAAGGCCCTTCTTGGGTTTGAAAGTAGGAGGCCTGATAGAAAGTGAAGTTTTCTTTTTTCATGGGATTGTTCATGAACACGTGGTGCTTCTCCGAGCCCTCGTTGCCTTTAAAAAGCGTCACGAAGCTCTCATAACTGGCCGGATTATTGGTGCCCGGGTCCGTGTCCATTTTGAACTGATCTAGCGTGATCTCGAAAGGCAGCTTCAGGCTCTTGCGACCCAGGATAAAGATCACCCGGCCTTCTTTCCGGTTGAGGCTCATGGCCTGTGAAGTGGTGACCCAAAAGCGTGAGCCAGCGGCTTCAATCTCCACCGCCTTGAGTCCGCCCTGGATCAACTCTCCGTTGTCCTGAATGGGTTTGACTTCGCTGGGTGAGCGTTTCGGGTAAGAAGCCGTTTCATGGCGATTGAGCTTTAAACGAAAGCCCATCCAGGGCAGCGCCACATCCACCCCAGGCTTGAGATCTCTCACTTGCCAGGTCTGGGATTCTTTTTCAAAGAATGAAGTGAATCGCCCGAAGATAAAGAGGTGAGGCTTGTCTTGGAAAAGAGCTCGGCTAAAAATGCGGTGTTCGGCCTTATCTAAAAGTTTAAGGTTTTCATCGACCGGTAGGGGAGAGAGGTCTGGCAAAAAGCGCAAAGTCTTGTCTGCGACTTTGAGCTCGATCATGTTTTTGCCACCCATGCCTTTCTTCTCTTTAATCGAATCATTTTGGGGCAGATAGCAGCTGCCATTCTGGGCGTCCCAGATGATGAGGTTTTTATAGCTCGGTTTAGAAAAACACTCGGCTAAGAGCTCAGGCATGTAGTGCACGTTCAAGGGACCTAACTGGAGAGTGCTTTCAAAGTCGGCTTCTGGGTGCAGGCTCAGGGTGAGATCTTCGCCAAAATTGTCGTTTTCTAGGCGGTAGGTGCCTGAATGCTGGCGGCTCATGTCGAGGAGCTTATCCTCTTGCCAGCTGGTTTTGAGCTCACTGAAAGGCAGAAAGCGCAAAACCTTGATCCCTTCCCATTCAAGGTCCATTTCAATCCCTCGGGCGCGATAGGGAAGGGCGACAGAGACTTCCCTGCCCTCTTCTGGCAGCTGGATCGTGAGCTGATCCTCGTTGAGTTGCACATCGCGAGCGGCACTATTAGGAGCGAGGGTGAGGTTGCCATCCACTCCCGCCTGATAGGTAATAAAAGAGCCTAAAAAGAGCAGGATCAGGCCTAGGTGAATGACATAGAAACCGTAGAGGTGGCGCTTGAGCGGCAGGCGCTGGAGAGTGGCGACCAAGATGCTCAAGAACATCAGGAGCTGCACGAACATGAAGTCGACGGATTTATAGACGTGGCGATTGGCGTAGTCGGTGCCATGGTAAGACTCCATGAAAGTTCCATAGGTCAGGTAGGCCGAAAAAATCAGGATAATGACCACCGCAAATTTCACATTCCCGAGCATGCGGTAGAGCTTCGAGTAGAGATCAACAAATGACTGAAATTTCATGCCCCTAATGTGGCATTTTTTAAATTGTCTGTCGATCTATAGCGATTTTTGAAGCCATGCAAATAAGCTAAACAAAGCGTAAAAAAGCGCCTGATGGATAAGATAAATTTTCAACGCATGCACACCTAGAACTTCCAGCACTTTTACGCGTAATTTATTTGGCCACAGTTTTAAAATCCACGAACCCGAGATCATCCCTAGGAGGACCACCCAAAACCACGGATAAGGGGGAATAAAGTCCATTGAGGGCCTAGAAATAAGCCGGGCCATCCACTTGACCCCGAAGTCAAACCCAAACTGCAGGATTAAAATGCCAAGCATCACAGGCCAGCGGGCTTTTTTAAATTTTAAAAAAGGCAGCGCCATCAGGCTCACGAGCGCAATGCAATGAATCGTACCCATGAAGATCCAGACCGTGGGGAAAAGCAGGTAAGTGACCAGGCTGATCACCAGGGCAATCAGCGTGAGTTTTATCAGCCGTCGATTAAACGAGCTCCAATGGATCTGACTCCCATGCACCAGCTCCAGGGAGGCACCCACGGACCAGAGGAAAAGAAACACGATGAGGCGCGGAAAGAAAAACCAAAACCCCTCCCGCATATCAAGCGAAACGTGACCAAAAAGTGTCAGGTCATAGGTAAAGTGAAACACGAGCATGAAAAGGACCGCCAAGCCGCGGATCTGATCTAATCCATAGAGCCTCATGGTGAACCTGCAAAATAAATGAAAAAGGAGACACTTGATTCAACCTCGAAGTCACCCCGGGCCTGGTTGCTTAGGAGGTGTGAGCTCAGGGGAGGCAGGCGTTTTTTGGCCAGCGGGTAATTGATGCCTCCGCTCACTCGAAACTCTCCTTCATACAAAGAGAGAAGACTGAATAGACCATAATGGTGGAGGGCATGGATCCCCTCTGACAGGCACTCCAGTCGCTCATTAAGATTCCCAAAGAGTGTCACAGGCTGTCGGCGCTCTTTATTCCACAAAGCAATCTCGCCCAGAACCGTTAATTGATGATCGAGCCTTTGCCCCCAAAATCCAAATAAAGTGACTTTGACTTCTCGAGGAATCAACTCCAGGGCCAGGGCCAGATCGTTTTGATCTTTATGTATAGAGGCGACAATGTCCATTTCCAAGGCCGAAGAGTCTCCATCTCCGATGGAGAGATCAAAGAAACTCAGGTGATCGGCCCCACCGTCCACCGCCAGCAGAGCGCTTGGTCTGGTGGGTAAAACGAGTCCCTGGACCAGGGGACCCACCACGATGACCTCGCCGGTAAGGCGGCATTTATTTTGAAAAGATTCCAGCTTGCTCTCTGACATAGAGACATCTTATCCTCTCCCTCATGGATAATCTATCGACTTGGTCACAACGGGCACAAAAGCTTCTCCCCCTCCTACCTCAGCACACACAGACCCAGCTTCAGGGGCATCGAATCGTGCTGGATCCAACTCTTTGGATAGAATGGATTGGGGAAAAAAGCCTCGAGAATCTCAGCTTTTCCTCCTCCTGGTCCCAGGGGGCGCAGGTACTTTTTTTAGCCTTAAAAGAGATTTTACGAGGAAAACCCCTCGAGAGCGCCAAAAATTTGTCACTTCGAGAAATCGAATCTTTTTTACGAGACCGCAATTCTGAGCCCGCATTACCCTCTGAATCCTTCGAAGATTTGGCCCTTCACTGGCCTCGTATTCAAGGTCAGCTCACCAGTATCTCGAGCTCTTCCCAGAGTGCTGGCGCCTATGAATTTTCCGCGGGCAAAGTCTTCGCCGCTTTAAGTTTGAGTGAGAAGATTCAAGAGCTTAAGGCCTTTTTCTCCTCTGAAATGCTCCTTGGTTTAAGAAGATCAGGAGGGAGAGTTGAGCTTTTGGATGTGCAGGAATTTGATGTTTTTATCGCGCTTGATAGTGGCAGTGTACCCGAATCAGCACTGCTGGATTGGCTCCAATTAAAGCTCTCTGAGACCTACCGAGAGCCCTCTTTGAACCTCATTCCTGAAAGTTTCTCTTAGTGAGGCCAAAAAAAATTGTTTGATTTAGTGAAAAATATATCTATAGAATCAAGTAAGTCATAATTAACGGCTCAACACTGAGAATAGATTTTGGAAAAGAACTTAGTATTTAAAGAGGTCAAGAAAGATACAGAGATTGAAGATCTCTCTAATTTCGAAGTTCAAGTTTTCACCGACTCTCAGGACCTCCAATGGAATCTCACTAACATTCGTAAAGAAATAAAAGAAGGCTGGAAGCTCTACTCTGTGTCCTACGGGCCAGAGACAGTGGCAGCTCTTTTTTTAAAATCAGATAAAGAATCACTCTTCACCAAGAACACGCCCATCAAGCTGGCTTTCCAAGGTAATGGCTTTAGTCACCGGATTAAAGACTTCTACGAGGAAGAGGCAGAGAGGCTGCAATTGAAGAGAGTGGTGAATTACTGTCCCGTCGATAATTTTAGAATGATCGCTCTCAACGAGTCTCACGGTTATAGAAAAACCGGGAATCAGCTCGGGAGCCACAGCTCTATTGTCGAATGGGAAAAACTTATGACTTAATTGTGTTAGTAACGATAGTTTAACAACGGGTACCTTTTAGGACCCAACTTTGACGGAGGAAAGTCACATGGCTAAGAAAGCAACAAAGAAAGCTGCACCTAAGAAGGCTACAGCAAAGAAAGCAACAGCTAAGAAAGCTCCTGCTAAAAAAGCTACAGCTAAGAAAGCAACAACTAAGAAAGTTGCTGCTCCAAAAGCTACAGCTAAGAAAGCAACAGCTAAGAAAGTTGCTGCTCCAAAGAAGAAAACTGCTCGTAAACCAAACCCAGCTTTCATGAAAGCTCTTACTCCTTCTTCAGCTCTCGCTGAAATCGTGGGCGCAACTGCTCTTCCACGCACTGAAGTTGTTAAGAAAATCTGGGCTTACATCAAGAAGCACAATCTTCAAGATGCAAAGAACCGCAGAAACATCAACGCTGACGACAAGCTCAAGGCTGTTTTCGGTGGAAAGAAAACTGTTTCTATGTTCGAAATGACAAAGCTTGTTTCAAGCCACTTGAAATAGTCTTTAGTTTTTAAGATTCCGATCTTGAAAAGCCTCCTTCGGGAGGCTTTTCAGTTTTTGTAGAACTTTGCTATGAGATAGAGACAGTACGCCGTCATCAGATGCCACAGGCCATGCACCGTGAAGATGTGATTAGTAGGCCAACACAGAGGCCCATGTTGGTCCATCATGTTCAAGACCAGCGCTGTGGGAAAGATCACCATCACCCGCTTGAGATTCTGCCACTTCTCTGCGCCCAGCGTGTGGCGTAAACGAAACTCCAAGGCCACCGTGGCAACGACTTCGGCGACAAAGATGTAGCCTCCAAGCTTCCCCTGACCCACCCAAGGCAGAGTCAAAAGCGAGAGCCCTCCAAAAAAAAGCACACCCATCCAGCGAGGGGCCTTGAGGGTTTTGACCACCGAAAAGCTGAGGCACAGGCCTGAGAGTAAGAGCATCGCCGAAACATCAAGAATTTTCCCCCACATCGTCCCGGAGGTATGAAAGAGCGTGCTCCCGATGGCCAGGTAGAGCGTGATGAGAGCAAAAGCTGAATTGCGGTGATGCTTCCATATCAGCCAGGCGGCTAGAAAGTAGCCGATGTTGCTCCAAGTATTGGCGGGCTGGGAGATCCACTGACAGAGCTGCTCTTCGCAGAAGGGGAAGGGATCTTTTTCATACTGAGACCAGGGACACATCATAGGGGGCGCCTGTAGTTAAAACTGCTCTTCGAATTTTTGAATCATCGAGCGGGGGATAGCACTGTCGATCTCTTTGGCCGTCGTGAAAAATTCTTTACAGTGAAGGGCGGGGTTGCCCTGGGGGTAGCTCTTGGCGCCAGTGTAAAAGTTCAAGCACGTGTGTGCGTAGTAGTCGACGTAGTCGGGAAAATTTAAGGCCAGATGCCTCAGGATCGCCCGTTTTTTGGTGTCATCATTCTGCGTGAAGAGCTCTCCTGGTAGACGCTCCCAAGTGCTGATTTGTTGCATCAGCACCTCTCTCTTCGTCACATTCTTTCCAAGCTTCTGCACCAGGGCCCAGGAGTGGTTAAAATCCTCACCTTTCAGTGGATAGCCCAACAGGTAATTGAGAGAATAGAATTCCTGGAAAGGAGAGTGAAGGGCCCTCAGGCTTTTCAGGAATTCACGACCTAGACGTGTGTCCTCATTTAGTCCGCCTCGGCTCAGGAGGGCCTGGGCCGTGGGGACGAGTTTTTTCCAGCACTCGTTCACCGCCAAAGTACCGAGGAGCTGCTTGAGGCCGGTAGAGCTGAGTTCACTGGACCACTGGGTTTTAAGTTTCGCCCAAAGGATTTCCTGGAACTCAGGCTTTTGGCACTGCAGTTCGGCCAGCTCAGAAAAAAGGATAGGGGCAATGATGAAATACTCACTCACCACAGAGCGAGCGCGATGTTTTGGGTTCAGGGGATCGGGAACAGAAGACTGCAGGTAGGGTTTGAGCAGTCTAAGAAGTTTTGGCACCAGGTCCACAAATGCCTTCGGGTTTTGCCAAAAATCCGTCAGGTCTCTCCAGCACGCTGAATCGGGACTGGCGTCGTCACTGAGGCACTGCTCCAGCCACTTGAGGCTAAGATCCGCTCGGTGGATTTTGAAGAACTCGTTTTCTGCTAGCGCAGGCCAGAGCGCTAGTTCTTGAGTGGTCTTAAAGTCTTCTCGCTTGAGAATAAGTTTGCTCTTCAGGCTTTTCAGATAGCCCTCGGCCATATTCGCGACCATTTCTTTCCAGTACTCATTGCGCTCAGAAGGTCGAATGTCGGAAGCGTGTTTAAAAAATTCTTGATAGGCTTTTTCTTTTTCTAGCGCTTCGAGGTCTTTAAGCGAATAGCTCGTCTCTGCTCTCAAAGGAGCAAAATTTATGAGCAGTGCAGTAAGAAGAAAAATGAATTTCACCTCTACATCTTAGACCGTGCCCCGCGTGCGCGTCAATTTGCTTTGCATAGCCTCGAGGCCACGAGTAAACTCAGGGGACTTATCTCAGGAGGATTCTATGTCAGGTCAGGCCACTGATTTGTCAAAACTTTACCAGCTCACGCAAACTGAAATGAATGGATGGAAAATCCTCGCCCCCCAGGAGTACCTCCACTTCATGCAAGATCATCGTGAGGACTTCGCTCTGGAGCTCGCGCGCTTTGATAAGATCCAATCAGACTACCCTTATCGTCGGGACGTGACTCTCTATGGTTTTCCGATGCTCTGTCGCGTGGACAAAGCTTCCAAGTCCATCTCCATCGCTTCTCGTCGCCTCTCTCGAGAGCTCTACCTTTTGAAAGTTCTCGAGTCTGAAGGAAAAAACTACCCCGAGCTCACCCAGTTTGCCGCCAGCTTCGCGCAGCTTGATAGCCGCCACTTTCCCACCGAATGGAAAGTGGTCACGGACACCTTTTCCTTGGCCGACTGGAATGAAGACTGGAGCGAAGTCGAGGAGCGGATGAAGAGTCACCTCGGCCGCTTGGTCGGTTTCGTGCAAACCTACCGCTCCACGCTCTTTGAGCGTATCTCTGACTGGGGACTATCGCTCACGGCTCAGTATGCGCTTTTGCGCATTCACCTTTTGAAATTTTTGGCCCTTCTTCCTTCGCTCGATCACGATAAAAAGGGCTTCGAGGTGAAGAAGAATTTGATCGAATCTTTCCGACGCCTGCGCGACGATAATCGTCTGATCCGCTCAAAGGGAGTCAAAAGCCTGGGCCAAAAAGCTCTGCCGAGAAAATACATGCTCATGGTTAAGCTCGGGCAGGATGTGTTTAAGATCCTCCCGGCCGGACTCTTAGCGGTGATCGTGCGCTTCATGGTCAAGATGATGGCGAAACGATTTATTGCGGGTGAGTCGATCGCTTCCTCTGACACAACTCTGCACGCTCTGGCGCGCACCAACCGTGAGGCCACACTGGACCAGCTCGGTGAGTTAGTGGTGTCGCAAAAAGAAGCTGAAGAATACGTCGCTAAAGTTTTGGCGATCATCAACGGATTGAAGATTCACATCAAACCAGGCGAGCGTAACGGTGCGGGGATTCTGAAGGCCCACGTCTCAATTAAAGTTTCTGCTCTGGCCCACGACTTTAAGCCCCAGGCCTTTGACTACACCTACAGTCTGGTGGCCCCGCGCTTGAAGCGCATCCTGCTGGCCGCTGCTCAGGAGCAGGTGTTTGTGAACATCGATGCCGAACACTATCACTACCGAGACCTAGTGCTGAAGATTTATCGCAAAGTGCTGCTGGAAACAGAATCACTGAAGTCCTGGGCAGACACCGGGATTGTTATCCAGGCCTATCTCAGAGATGCGGCCCTGCATTTTAAAGACGTCATCTCGCTGGCACGCGAGCGAGGTCAGCGCATGCCTATCCGCTTGGTGAAAGGCGCCTACTGGGATGCTGAGACAATTGAGAGCGAAGTCCACTCTCACCATGCTCCACAGTTTCTGAATAAAGAAGAAACGGATCTCCACTTCCGCCAGATTGCCTACATGGCCCTCGAGCACGGAGATGTCATTCAGCTCGCCGTCGGCTCTCATAACCTGCAAGACCACTGTTTTGTCGAAGCACTCCGAGAGAAAAAATTCCCAACGGCTCCGGTCATTGAACACCAGTGTCTGCACATGACCTACGAGGCCCTTTCTCACGGCCTATCAAAGATGGGCTGGCCTGTAAGAAATTACATGCCGATTGGAAACCTCCTGGTGGGCATGGCCTACTTGGTTCGCCGGATCATGGAGAACTCTTCGCAGGTGGGGATTCTCACCATCATGCGCTCCCACAATCATGCGCTCGCCAACAAGACACCGATCCAGAGTCACCGCGAGCGGATCGAAAAAGCGGAAGTCAGTCGTGACGGCATCGAGGAGAGACTTGACCCGAGCTTTAAAAACGCCACGCCGGCGCGTCTCTATTTAGAAGCCGATCTGCGCCAGCTGGAAGCAGCTTTAAAAAAACTTGAAACTCAAATCCAGTCTCAGCAAGCTGAGTTTAAAACACAGAGCGGTCTTAAGATTCAGTGTGGCTCTAAGCCTGAGCTCATTGTGGGAGTGATCCCGGAGAACACGGCAGCCGATGGCATGATCATGGCCCGCGAACTCTATACGGAGATGCAAAAGCCAGAGAGCTGGGCGCACGCACCGCTCTCTCATAAAGCGGCGGTGATTTTAAAAGCCGCTGATCTCATGTGGGCGCGTCGCTTCGAGCTTTCAGCGCTGATTGTGCTGGAGTCTTCGAAGGCCTGGACAGAAGCGCTGGCAGATGTGGACGAGGCCATTGATTTTCTCAATTTCTATATCCGCGAAGAATTTAACCATAAAGACACTGCTCCTAGGGGAGTGACCCTAGCGATTGCGCCCTGGAACTTTCCTTTGGCCATTGCTTGCGGGCTC
Organism: Pseudomonadota bacterium; assembly: GCA_021299675.1. Classification (GTDB taxonomy): domain Bacteria; phylum Bdellovibrionota; class Bacteriovoracia; order Bacteriovoracales; family Bacteriovoracaceae; genus UBA6144. The sequence goes on from JAJTIF010000279.1 coordinate 14,606, forward strand.
ATGAGTGCTCCCTTGATCGCGGGCAATCACGTCATCCTCAAGCCCGCGGAACAGACGCCTTTGATCGCGCAGAAACTCATCGATCTCATGCTTGAGGCGGGAGTTCCTAAGCAAGCCCTGCGAGTCTTGCACGGAGACGGCAAAGACGTGGCCGCACCCTTGGTGGAAAGCGATTGGGTCAACACCATCGTGTTCACTGGGTCGAAGGCCGTGGGTCAGTGGATCCATCAGAAGGCTGCTCTTAAACTCACCCGTTCACCTCTAGATGGCGCGGATATTCCAAAGAAAGTTATTGCTGAGATGGGTGGTAAAAATGCCATCATCGTGACCAATAATTGCGAGCAAGACGAAACCATCTCGGGCATTTTGTACGGAGCTTTCGGGCACGCCGGTCAAAAGTGTTCGGCCTGCTCGCGGGTGATTGTGGACCGAGAGATTAAGGCTTCGTTGGTGGAGCGACTCAGTCAGGCCATAGGCGACTTGAAAGTGGGTGCCGCCA
>JAJTIF010000105.1 GCA_021299675.1 Pseudomonadota bacterium
ATTCTTTTTTGAGATAATCACCAGCAATCCCCTGGTGAAAGTAGTTATTCGCCTGATCTTGCTCCTGGTCTGTGAGTGGTTTGGTGGTGGCGAAGCTCTCATCTAGCGTATCTCCCATCACGAGTGTGGGTGCAAATGCCATGTGAAAGGCGAGTGAGAGGCAAATCAGTTTTTTCATATAAATCCCTTGTCCCATCATAGTATCACAAGGCATGGTTTTTTTTAGACTAGGCAAGGGCTTCTCAAGAGAAAGTACTCGTAAAAACGATTACTTATGTCGGCCTTCGGGAGAATCACTTAGAACATAGCTGCAAAGAATAATTATCATTTGACGCTCAAACGGAGGGGGAATAGGGTAGTTTTATGGGAAATGATAAGAAAATAGCTGTCCAGCATACTCACGATAATGACCTCACTCACTCGATGGTTCATTACCTTTTGGCGATCCATAAGCTCAAGGAGATGAAGGGCTATGCCCGTGTGACGGACATTGCGAACGAAATGGGACTCACGAAGGGATCTGTTTCCACTGCGCTCAATAATTTGCGTAAGCGTGACCTGGTGGTGGAGGACGAATCGAAATTTCTGAGTCTCTCCGAATCAGGACACCAAGCGGTTCATGATATTCTCTCCTCCCGCACACTCCTCTTTTATTTTCTAAAAGATATCGTCGGCGTCACCGAGGAGACGGCTCACAAGGACTCCTGCTTGATGGAACACCTCATGAGTGAAGAAACCCGTAACATGTTCTTTAAGTTCATGCAGTCTCTTTGCAACGGAGAGGCCAAGAAAATGGTCTTCAATACTTCCTTTGACTTTAATCAATTCGACCATCCCGCTGAGTTCATCGACATCCAGAAGGGTGACAGCTACCTGAAGTGACCTCCACCTTGAAAACGAAGAATTTCTCCTACTTCTTACTGAGCTATTTTTTTGTGCTCTTTAACTATCCTATCGTGCGCGCCAGTTCGATCACACAGTTCTTCGAACTCTATGGAGCCAAGACTTCACCACAGGCCTGGGTGTTGGCGATTGTTCTTCTGATCACTTCTCTTGCCCTCTCAAACTACATTCAGGGGCGGCTTGGGTTTAAAAAAACTTTCTTCGTTTTGACCTTCGTCAGTCTCGCTCTCTCGACCTTGGCATTTCTTCTGGCTCACTTCGGGGTTCGCTTCGGTTCGTTCGTGCAGTTTGCTTGGAAGGAAGTCTATATTGTGCTCCACGTGCACCTTCTACTGGCCTACGCCAACACATGGCTGAAACGAGAAGACTTTCTCAAATGGATCGGACCTATCGGGGCCGTGGGAAGTGTGGGAGGAATCCTTGGAGGGCTACTCACTTCAGCCCTGGCCACTCATCTCGATCTCGCGCTCATGTTTTGGATCGGACAATTTTTTGTCTTGGTCTCTGCTCTTTTCGTCTCTCCCCTCGAGACCATCATTGCAGTCCAAGATAAAAAAAGAGAAAGTCCTCTCAAGTCTCTCGATACGGCAAGCCTCAGGCTCTATGTCTCACTTGTGGCAGCCATTATTTTTCTCTCTCAGATTGTCATCAACATCGCAGACTTCCAGTTCTCCCTCATCTTTGAAAAGATGATTGAGTCCTCTCAAGAAAGAGCGATTTACCTCGGACACATGTACACGGCGACCAATGGCCTGACGCTCCTGTTCCAGCTCGCCGTGGTCCCCATTTTGCTTAAAAAATTAGACTTAAAGTGGATCCACTTTCTGATCCCTTTAACCTATCTAATCTGTCTACTAATTGGTCTCAACGTTGGAGTTCTCCTGTCGAGTGCTCTTTTTTATGTTTACCTCAAAGCCGGGGACTACTCATTCTTCAGCTCCAGCAAGGAGCTTCTCTATCAACCGATGAAGCCTCTGCAGAAATACGGGGCAAAATATTTTACTGACATGCTTGTGTATCGCAGCTCGAAAGCGGTGATCGCTGGCGTCTTGATTTATCTGCAGGATCCAGAGATCCTATTCTGGATCATGTGTGTCGCTTTACTGGCATGGATGGTCATCGTTAAATTCATTTTTAGTCTTCACCGTAAAATTTTTCCATAGAGGTTATATGCAAGCACTTTTAAATCCTTCACCACTTAAATATGGTGCGCTCCCATTTGATCAATTCCAAACCGCTGATTTCCTCCCGGCACTAGAGGTCGCGATTAAAGATGCGTACGTGGAGCTAGAGCACTGGAAGAAAGAACGGTCAGCGGCGTTCAAGGACGTGATCGTGTCCCTGGATGACCTGCGGGAAACCATCAGTCAAATTTCATCCATCTTCTACAATCTTCACTCTGCGCACACCAACGACGAACTCGAGAAGATCGCTCCTGAGATCTCGACCAAACTCACGAAGTTCAGCAATGATGTCACCCTTGATCCAATCGTCTTCGCCCGCATCGAAGAGTGCTGGAACACGCGTGACAAGCAAAATCTCACCACCGAAGAGATGATGATCCTCAATAAGACCTACAAGAGTTTCGTTAGAAACGGAGCCAAGCTCCAAGAGGCGGCGAAGACTCGCATGCGCCAGATCGACGAGGCGCTCGCGAAATTGAGTATCAGCTTTTCACAAAACGTTCTGAAGGCGACAAATAATTTTGAAAAATTCATCACCGACAAGGCCCTCCTCGACGGTCTGCCGGAATCGTTCCTAGAGGCTTCGTCTGAAGCGGCAGAGAAAAAAGGGAAAAAGGGGCAGTGGCTTTTGACCCTCGATTACCCAATGATCGTCCCGGTTCTTACCTATGCAAAAAACCGTGAACTTCGCCGAGAAATGTTTTTAGCTCATTCTTCAAAAGCCTTTAGTGGTGACTTGGATAATAAACCCAACATCCTCGAGGTCGTGAAGTTGCGCTACGAGCGCGCCAATCTGCTGGGCTATAAAACTCACGCGGATTACGTGTTAGAAGAGCGCATGGCCGATACTCCTGAGAAAGTTAAAAACTTTCTCAGCGAATTGAATGTGAAAGCCAAGCCTCATGCTCAACGGGAGATTGCGAAACTTACAAATCTCGCACTTGAACTGGACGGTATCAAGCAACTAGAGAAGTGGGATAGCGCGTACTATTCCGAGATCCTAAAGAAGCGCGAGATTGGCTTCGACGAAGAAGTGTTGCGTCCATATTTCTCACTGGAAAAAGTCATTGCAGGGATCTTTCAGGTGACGCAGAAATTGTACGGTTTGAATTATAAGGAGCTGACAGATCTCCCGGTCTACCATGAAGATGTGAAAGTCTATGAGGTGACAGATAAGAATGGCTTCGTGGGTCTGTTCTATATGGACTTCTTTCCACGAGCTTCAAAGCGCGGCGGCGCTTGGATGACCAGTTTTGTGGATCAAGGGATCTCCCGCGGTGAAAGCCGTCGTCCCCACGTCGCCATCGTGTGTAACTTCACCAAGCCCACAAATACCAAGCCCTCTCTCTTAACACTCAATGAAGTTACAACTCTCTACCACGAGTTCGGTCATGCGCTTCACGGTCTTCTCTCAAAGTGTAAGTACACTAGCCTCTCCGGCACAAATGTGTACTGGGACTTTGTAGAACTCCCGTCGCAGATCATGGAAAACTGGGTCCACGAAAAAGATTGCCTGGATCTCTTTGCTGCTCACTACGTGACGGGAGAAAAAATTTCCACCGATCTCATCGAAAAAATTAAAAAGTCTGGAAGTTTTCTCGAGGGCCTAGCAACTATGCGGCAGTTGACCTTTGCCACCCTTGACATGCATTGGCACTCTCAAGACCCGAAAGCTTTTGCAGATGTGCTGAAGGTAGAGGCTCAAGCCACAAAGGATTTGAGTTTTCTCCCTGATGTCCCAGGCACTAGCATATCTTGTAGCTTCTCTCACATCTTCGCCGGAGGCTACTCTGCCGGATACTATAGCTACAAGTGGGCTGAGGTCCTTGACGCCGATGCCTTTGAGTACTTCAAGGAGAAAGGTATTTTTAACCCAGAAGTGGCAAAACTCTTTCGCGAGAACATCCTTGAGAGGGGAGGCACGGAGCATCCTATGAATCTTTATAAGAAGTTCAGAGGAAAAGAACCTAACGTGGATGCGCTATTGAGAAGAGCGGGAATTATTAATTGAAGCAAACTCGCGACTTTAACTTTTACCATAAAGTGATCACCTCTCTCTCAAAGAGAGAGGTTTTAAAGTCAGGGAATCTTCTCGATGGTCTGCGGATTATTCTCATGGAAACGGCAAAAGTTCTGGAGACGGCACAAGTAGGGTTCTGGAGTTTTCATGCCGCGGAAGAAGTCATCAAAAATGAACTGACCTATCGGACACAGTCGAATGACTTCTCTTCGGGCGGAGTCGTGTCCAAGCAATTGGCGCCACTCTATTTCTCCGAGATTCTCTTTGAGCAGGTTATCTCCGCCAACAATGTTTTTGAGGATCGGGCTACATCAGAGCTCATCGATGCCTATCTTAAGCCTCAGGGCATCTGGTCGCTACTAGATGTACCCGTGATGATCGAAGGGGAGTTCATCGGGATCATTTGCTGCGAGCACAAAGTGACTCCGCGAATCTGGAGCCCGGATGAAAAATATTTTGTCACTCTCGCCTCTCACCTCATCGCTCACCTGATTGAAAGTGACCGACGGGCGAAACTTTTACGCCTGATGGAACTCGAAAACCTGACCTCGGGCGAAGTAGAAATTAAAAATCTTTTGAAGTCGCTTCCCATCCCCCTGGCTGTCCTAGATAGTGAGTCGCGCTACCTGGCTTTTTCTGAGAAGTGGCAGCAGAGCTTTGCGTTTAAGGTCGAGGCTCCCATCGGACGCCATGTCTGGGATTGTCACGACAACTACCAAAAAGTGTGGGTGGAGCGCGTGAAGCTCGCTCAGACAGGTCAACGCCTTCAGCAGAATGAAGAATTGATCAAAGGCATCGATGGTCTAGATCACTGGATCTCCTGGCAGCTAGAACCCCTTAAGAACTTCCAGGGGCAGCAAACTGGAGTGGTGGTGATCTGTGATGATATTACTTCGAGGAAAGAGTCTGACATCAAATTCAATCACACGGCTAAGCTAACTGCTCTAGGAGAGATGGCCGGAGGAATCGCCCATGAGATAAACAACCCACTCAGTATCCTGAAAGGGTTCGTCGATCTCATGCAGAAAAAAATTAATCAAGGCCAGTTCATTCAGGCAGAGTTTGAGAACTACCTCCAGAAGTCCAGCTCCACCATTGATCGCATCTCGCGTGTGGTGCGGGCCATGAAAAAAATCTCTCGTGATTCCTCACGAGACCCTCTCGAGAATACCAGCTTGAATCTTCTGATTGAGGACGCCCGAGACTTTATGGCGGAGAAATTCAAATCAAGAAACATCGATTTTATCGTCAATCTTCCTAAGGAAGATGTGTTTGTTTCCTGCCGCAGCGTCGAGATTTCTCAAGTGCTCCTGAATCTCCTGAGCAACTCTTTTCAGGCTATCGACGAGAAGGGCTGGGTTCGAATCGATGTGATCGTCGAGCCGCGGATTAAGATTATCATCACGGACTCAGGGCCAGGTATTGCTTTGGAGTTACAAGATAAAATTTTTCAACCGTTTTTCACGACCAAAGACGTCGGTCTGGGCACTGGACTGGGTTTGAGTATCTCTCGCAAAATGATCGAGGGTCACAACGGAACCTTGCGCCTCAATCCAGAGGCTAAGAACACTCAGTTCATCATCGAGCTTTGAACTTGAGACTGAGGGCAAGGGCGGTATTGAAACTTCGCCTTGAAATCCCAAAGAGTCATTTCGACATTTTCCTCGAGCTGCCGGCTCTCAGATGCAGAGAGATGTGGAAAAAAATTGATCCCAGTGATTTTTTCAATTTCTCTCACGGGAAACACGAAGGCTTCTAGTTTGTGTCCTTGCGGGGCTTGATCCATGAGAAAGCCAATGGCGCGCCATAAATTTTTTTTTCGACTTAACAAGACCTTGTAGTGATAGTCCGGAATGCTGACAGCAGTGCTGGGCAGTTTATCGAGCTCATCTGAGAGAACTGGACCTGTGATGATGAGCGTTTGCTCCGACTCTAGGGCCCAGGCACGAATAAGCGTTTCGAGCATCGACCAGCGGCCGCGATTCATGGATGAAGTTTGGGGCGTGATGTTTGAAGTGAAAAAGGATTGTCGCATAACCTCTTCGGACCACTTCATGTCACCGGCCGGAACGAGGTGTCCACGATCATAACCTGTCTGCCGGTAGTCATCTGGATCTGCGCTGGGTTCACGGAGTTTGAGGTCTACGACAAAACGATGGCTGTCTCGTTGAGCACAGTTCACGAGTTGGTCAGGGGTTAGCTCATAAGCTACCCAGCGGGCATTCTTGTGATCGTGGTCGTAGTTAAGTGAGTAGGCGAGATGAGAGACCTGCTCCCTTGCCGCTGACACTGAGTCCTTAGGGTGCCAGCTTTTACTGAGGCACACTGGACTAAAAATTACGACGAGGGCCATCAACCCATACTTCATTGAACCATCCTTGGTTATTTCAATGAAATCGTTATTCCTCTCTTACGTCAACGGCACTCACACAATCTTAATATCGGACTAAGACTCTCTTCTTTTGTGAGGCGATTGGGAGTGGTCTATTGGTTTCAAAGTATTCTCTGAGAACCGCCGCATCAGTGAAGCCGTAGACCTTGGGGGATTTATGCTTCAGGCTTGGCCACTTATCTCCGCCTCCTGAGATGAAGCTTGGGAGTGCAATCTTGTAAATTTTCTTTGGGTCGAGGTTTTTGTTAGCGACCACTAGCTTCTTGAATGATTTCTTTTTCGCATCGAAATCAATCTCAAGGCCAGCCGTTTGCGGGAAACTGCCCCCACCAGGAACATGCACAGAAAGTATGTCTGAGAGATACTGCTTAAGTTCAGATCCCTTCATCTCCACCGTCACGATGTCATTTGAGAATGGAAGCACAGTGAGCACCGTTTCGTAGGTGATGGCACCCTGCTTGATTGAATCACGAATACCGCCCGAATTGGTGAGCCCCACATCAGCGTTAAATTTTCTACGGTAAGCCTCGGTGATGTGGAAGCCGAGGTTTGTTTCTTGGTTTCTTACCACTGCGCGGTCACCTTCTAAGCGCTCGTTACTTTCGCCGACATTGACCAGAAGAGTTTTGTCACCCTTGTCTTTGAAGGGCTTCAGGAAAGCTTTCAGTGACTGATCTTCTTCGACCTTGGTGGCTTGATCTTTGTGGTTCACAGCCAGGAGCTCGTACTTCTTTAGAGTGACCTGTCCGTTTTTCACAAGGAGATCCACGCGACCTAAAAATTTCCCCCATTCGAAGGCTTGGACGATGATGGTGTTGTTTTGGACATCAGCCTCGAAGAGTGGTTTCTGGGTGTGGCCGCCAATAATGAGGTCAATGCCGTTAACCTGGCGAGCGAGAGTTACGTCGCCTGGGGCATTCATGGCATGATTCTCATTCGGGTAATGTCCCATGTGAGTCAGGGCAATCACGATGTGAGCCTGCGCTCTCAACTCGGGGATAAGCTTCTTCGCTTCTTCGATTGGATCCTTAAACTGGATCCCTGACTCAAAGCCGAGCTTCGAAACACCAGGAGTGTCCTGCGTGGTGAGTCCCAGGATGGCTACTTTTAAGCCTTGAACTTCTTTGATGAGATAAGGCTTAAAGAGACGCTTACCCTCGAAGTAGATGTTGGCTGAGAGGAAGGGGAATCCTGCCCACTCTTCCTGTTGTCTGATGGTCGCAAGGTCGTTGTCGAATTCGTGATTTCCTACGGCCATGGCATCGTAGTCCAGGCGACTCATGCCTTTGAAGTCCGGCTCAGCTTTGAGCATATCAGACTGCGGAACTCCCGTGTTTACGTCACCCGCATCTAAGAGGAGAGTGATGCCGTCTTTTTGATCCACTTCTTTGCGGATTGATTTAATCATCGTCGAGCGTGCAGCCAGACCCCATTCTCCGTCTTGGTTTGACCAAAATCTGCCATGGTGATCATTCGTATGCAGGAGCGTCAGTTGGTAGACTTTATCTTTCTGATAAGTCTGAGCACATGAAAAAAGAGTCAAAAGAAATAGGAAAGAAGATAAGCGATAAATCATAAAACACCTCTTGGAGACTTTGGTATCAGTCTCATAATTAAAAAGCTAGAAAAGAAGAATTCTTTGCCAGTTATCTTGAAGTTTGATATATCAAACGATATGGGACTTCATGAAGCAAAAGCTCATCAAACTTACAAAATTAACAGAATCCTTGCAGTCGAGGAAAACGCGATAAGCATACGCATGCGTCAACTAGGCTTTGTGGAAGGGGAAACGGTGGTTTGCCGAGCTGTGTCTCATCTGAACTTCGGTCCACTCCTTTTTTTTCTTCGAGATATCTCCGTCGCCCTCACACGCCAAGAAGCCGCGTTGATTGAAGTGGATCCTCTATGAGTGTTGCATTAGTTGGCATGCCTAATGTTGGCAAGACTGCTCTCTTTAATGCCCTTACGGGTAGTTTCCAAAAAGTGGCCAATTTCCCGGGTGTGACAGTGGAAAAAAAATCCGCCACCATGTCACTGGGATCAGAGGCCAAGGAGTTAGTCGACCTTCCTGGGCTCTATTCGATGGATATTGCCACGCTGGACGAGAAGGTTTCTCGGGACTGGTTACTGAAAACGCAGTCTCCCTTAGTTGTGGTGCTGGATGCGACTCATTTAAAAAAATCACTCTACATCCTGACTCAGGTGCTTGATCTGGGTTACCGGCCGCTGATTGCTCTGAGCCAAATGGATCAAGCGACAAAGCGGGGTCTTAAAGTCGATGTAGAAAAGTTTTCAGCTCTCACGGGCTGCCAAGTCCATGCGGTGTCTGCGGTTGATCATAGTGGCATCGAAAGCCTCAAGGCTGCCATCTTCAAACTCGAGCAGCCACCCTTAGCGGATCTTCTCATCGACTACCAGAAACAAATCAAAACTCCTCAGTATGTGCGAGAAAAGTTTCGACTAATTGAGAGCTGGCTTCAGCAAGTGGTAGTAACGCCTTTGAAGGTGGAAACATTAACGGAGCAACTTGATCGCTTCATCTTGCACCCCATCTGGGGCTTCTTTATTTTGTTTGCCGTTCTTCTGGTCGTCTTTCAGGCCCTCTTTTCTTGGTCAGCCCCGCTGCAGGATTTGATTGAAACCGGTGTTGGATTGTTGGGTGAGTCGGTTGCGACCCTAATCGCTCAACCGCTCCTCAGGAGTCTCATTGTCGACGGCATGATCGGAGGAGTAGGCAGCATTGTGGTCTTTCTGCCACAGATTCTTTTTCTTTTTGTTTTCCTGCAGGTGCTGGAAGATCTCGGCTATCTCAGTCGGGTGGCTTTCTTGTTAGACGGGCTCATGCGCCGCTTGGGTCTCCCAGGAAAAGCGATTGTGCCCCTTATCTCAGGTCACGCCTGTGCGATCCCGGCCATCATGGCGACCCGGATTTTAGATGACCGCCGGGAGCGGATGATCTCGATGCTGGTGATCCCCATCACCACCTGCTCGGCGCGCCTACCAGTCTTCACGCTCCTGGTAGCAGCTCTGGTTCCTAACATAAAAGTAGGTGGGCTCGTCAGTGCGCAGGCCCTGGTCATGCTCGCTCTCTACGTATTTCCCATGATCACGGCCCTGATCGTGGCAGCGATCCTACGTAAGGTTTTACCTTTTAGTGCGCCTTCTATGCTTTTGATGGAGATGCCTCCCTATCGAAAGCCACGTCTTTCGGCGATCTATAAAACTCTCATTAATCAATCCAAAACATTTCTTTCCAACGCGGGAAAAGTCATCCTGGTCTTCTCTGTTATCATCTGGTTTCTTGTCTCGTTTCCTCGCACAGAGATGAACCAGGCGCCGCCGATTGAAAACAGCTTCGCCGCTCACATCGGTAGAGTGGTGGACCCGGTCTTTCGTCCGCTGGGCTTTGACTGGAAACTCAACACTGCCCTGATCCCAGCGTTCGGGGCGCGGGAAGTGCTGG
>JAJTIF010000045.1 GCA_021299675.1 Pseudomonadota bacterium
CTCGAGAATCGTGAGCATGAATTCACTGTAGGGGATAGGCAGGCCCGCGGCGATGAGACCCTCACGCATCTGGGCAGGCGTGATGTCTTGGTAGGCAATGGGGCGATGGCTCACGCGGCTCAGAATCTTGGCCACCTCGTGGTGATCCAGAGCACGAGGCCCGGTGAGATCGAAGGCCTGGTTATCAAACTTGGAGCTGGTGAGAAGGCTCGCAGCAGTCGCAGCGATATCACGGGCGTCAATGAAGCTGCCCTTTGCATTTCCAGTGGGCAGTAAAATTTGACCGAACTCGTTGATCCCATGGATCCAATACGTGTTGAAGTTCTGCATGAACCAGTTGGGACGAATAATATTATAAGCGATCCCTGAGCGTTCAAGGGAGCGCTCCACGATGCGCAGGGGAGCGGCCTCGTTGGCATCGACGCCCATGGCGGTCATGAGCACGATCTTTTTCACACCAGAAATGCGGGCCTGATTAATCACGGGGAGCAAGAGCTCGTCTTGGTTCACATGCCCTGGAGGGGAGAGCAGGAAGGCGCGGTCCACGTCGATGAAGGCATCAGAGAGGCCCTTTTGAGTTAAGAGATCCAAGTGGCGCTCGCCGCTTTTAGGTGTCTTTGAGGTGGCCTTTAAAACCTTCACGCCGCGGGCAGTGAGGAGTTGAGTAAGGGAGCTTCCGACTGTGCCGTTGGCGCCGAGGATGAGAGTTTGAGACATAATTGATCCTTTTGTGGTTAATCCTTGAATCCACTATAAATCAGCTAAAAAAGATTAATAATGGCTAAAAATCACAAAAACATGTCCAAGAGTACTATCTTGGTGCGTGTAGGCTGATTTTGGGCTAAGCTCTCTTTATGGATCTTCTCTACGACCTTTTAAAACAATCAGGCCTTAAAACTCGGCTTCTGGGACATCGCTCCTTTCGCTCGCGCCTGGCCCTGGAGTTTCCGTGCTCCAAGTCTATTGGCTTTCATGTGGTCACGCAAGGGGAGTGTTATATCCACACCAAAAAAAAGATCATCCACCTTCAAAAGGGAGACATCGCGCTCATGGCCCGCGGCCACGAGCATATCGTGAGTAGCGAAGCGGTCCTTCCGGAGAAACTCACAACTCTTTTGGAGTTTGAAAAAGTACAGGCGCCCCAAGAGAGTGCTAGGGTCACATTGGTCTCTGGTGCCTATCAGTTTTGGTACGCTCCTCTGCATCCTCTTTTTAACGAGCTGCCTGATTGGTTTGTGCTGCCAGGGGAGCGCATGCATGTCAGTGATAAACTCGCGGTGATGCTCAATCTCCTGAGCGATGAGGTGAGGAGTCCACAGCTAGGAAGCCAGCGAGTGGTGGAGGGAATTCTCGATGTGATGTTCTCACTGATTCTCAGGCGTCTGGTGGAGCAGCAAGCCGAGAAGGGGGAGAGTTGGAGTCAGGCCCATCAGGACCCCGGCCTGCGTCTGGCATTGGAGTGCATGCACAAAGACATCACTCATCCGTGGAGTCTGGATGAGCTCGCGAGTAAGGCGGGCATGAGCCGCGCGCACTTTGCCCAGAAATTTAAAAAGAGCATGGGGGAGACGCCCCTGCATTACTTGACGCTTCTTCGCATCCAAGCCGCCCGGGAGCTCTTATCCACCACTCAACTGAGTCTCGAGAGCATCGCTGTACAAGTGGGCTATCAGGATCCCTTCGGATTTTCAAAAGCCTTTAAGCGCCTGACGGGAGAGAGTCCGAGAGATTTTCGAAAGCAGGATCTCCTCACGCAAGCAGCAGAGTGGCGGTTCAGTTAGTGTGGAGTCGTTCAGCTTGACTTAACTCAAGCTAGTCTTCGTAGCTCAAAGAATCTGTGTTTAGAATTTTGGCGAGCTGCTTGAGTCTTTTTTCTGGAACCTTTTCTCGTCCATTTTCCCATGCAGAAAGATTCGATTGCTTCACTCCTCCGAGTTTCTTTGCGAGCTCCGCTTGTGTCATGCCTTCGCGGTATCTCAGACCTTGGATCTCAAGACCAAGTCTGATCATAGGATTAGTCCATTTTTCTCCCCAAATCTCTTTAGGAGTCAGTGATCTTTTCTCTTCAGGGAGGTATTTATCGATTACTTTATTTAATGTGATAAGGTCATCCATGTTCGTTACTCGTGATAATTTCGCTTTTATCTCTTTTTTGAGATTGGCAGGGGACTTAGTAGGGTGCTTTCTCGTGGGTGCCGACATAGTAGACCTCGATTAGATAATTTTCTGACTTAACTTCCCAACACGCGACCCAAGTGGGTCAGATTTAGTATCCTATCACGCTTTTACAGATATATGTACGTATATATGTAAAAACGTTTTTTCGAGTTATGACAGGATAAGCAAAAAGGGCGCCGAGGGGTCTCTGCGATAAATCTCAGGAATTGTTAGGAAGCTAAATATGTTGGGAGAAATTAATTCCAGGAGAGTGGAAAAAATTGCATAGAGGAATGTCTCGACAAAAATCCCAACTCATGCCAAATTTATTCTATGAGCATGAATCTTATTCGTCTCCATTCAGCCCTCACCACCACCACCCCGTAAGGGGACATTCATACTTTTGAGTCCACGAGACTCAATCACAGACATTTAAATTTTATAAAATCGACTTCGCGAAGCTGAAGTCAAAACCTATTGAGGTATTTATGTTAAACGAATTCGATCATCGAGTTCAAGGCCAGAGCTATAACTTGTTTTCTTTCTTTGAGGAGGCTCCCGGCATGCCGGTGTGGC
>JAJTIF010000027.1 GCA_021299675.1 Pseudomonadota bacterium
CAAATTGAGTGGGCAAAAAATCCAGAGAACATATCTCATCTTTTTGAGACTTATTCACTAAAAGATGCTTCCGGTGTTCAGGTTTATAATCTAAAGAATGGATCTGATTTAAAACTATCCCATGAGGCAATCGTCGATTCTGACATTGATGCTGCAGAATTTTGGTATTCTGAAATTGAGCTACTTCCAAGTTTTAAAGGGATAAAGCCCCTCAAAATCACTCGTGCTTTTTCTCCTAAACTACAGCCATTCTATTTCGGCAGCTTGTTAGATGGCCCTATTAACCCCAACGCATTTGAGGGATTCAAGATAAATCCATCCCGGGAGTTCAACATTGTTGCGTAGGTATCTGTCGGACATCGACAAGACCTTTATCCTCTTCGTCTTGGGCTGCCTCTTTGCAGTTTCATCCGTATTTGTCGTCGGTGGTATCCTTCACCATTCTCGCACCTTTGATCAGGAAGTGGCCCAGTTTCTCAGGACTCAAGTTGTCTCTACCATTGTGAATCTTCAGCACGAGCGTCGCACAGGGGATTTCTATCGCATCAAGAAGATTATCGCGGGCCTTCCGAACATTGAATCGATCGCCATCTATGACAAAAATTGTCAGCAGCTTACGGAATCATTTCTTCCTATTTATCCCGAAAACTCATGTCCCACGGACACCACCGTTCAAGTCGTCACATACCCTGACGTGGTATCGAGCATCGGCAGTATCGCTTTTAAGATAAAGCGCTCTTCATTTAACATTTGGGATTACTCTCGAGTGATCCTCTTGGCGCTCGCGTTTGCCTCGATCTGTTGCCTCATCCTCACTGTACTTTGGAGAAAGTTGATCTATAAACCGCTTGTGACTGAGATCGACGGCCTTGCCTCTGGGCAGATGCCCAAGCTGCGCCAACTGGGTGGTCTTGGGATAAAAGTGGAGAAGCTCATTCGTAGCACTACAGAGTATGAACTTAATCTCGAGCGTGTGAAGGATTCAGAAACTAAAGCACGTAAGGCGCTCAAGGTTGCCCACGACATTTTAAATCCAGTCTTTCTTTTGAAGTCCGAGCTCAATGGTCTCAATCGCCCTGAGATCACTGATGCCCTTTTAAGTATCGAGTCGATTGCCTATGATCTTCTTCCCGAAAAAGCTCCTATCGCTTTTTCAAATGTGGATACTGGGGATCTCACGGCAAGCCTACTTTCTCAGGCAAAACTACTTTCAACACCTGTTGTCTTGAGCACCAATAGTTCGATTGATCTTCCGGTTTTCACCTCAAAGTCTCACTTCCTGCGAGTGGCGATGAATCTCTTGAAGAATGCTTGTGAGGCATCTCCCGAGGGAAGTGTTGTAGAGATCGGCTTTTTTAAACTCAGCGGCACTGTTGAATTTAGAATCATAGATCTCGGCTCCGGGTTTGATGGAATGGCCATAAGCTCTACGAAAGCTTCAGGAAGTGGGCTAGGGTTGGAATCAACTCGCGAAATCCTAAAGCAGCTCGGCGGTAATGTCACTTTCAGTAAAAATCCAACTCAAGGGACTACGACTACGGTAACGCTCCCTCTAGCGCAGGCAATAAGTCATGATCAAGACGTTTGGCTCATTGAAGACGACAAGTACGTCAGGAGCCAGTGGAGAGCGACAGCGGCAAAAGCCTCAATTCAGCTTAAGATTTTTGATTCATTGCCAGAGGATTTTCCTGAAAAGGGCACTGTGGTTTACCTGGACCGCTTTCTTGGTGAGGTCGATTCCTCAGACTGGGCTTCGATGGCATCCGCCGCCGGTGCAAAGGTTCATTCTATTTCAGCTCTTGGTGCAGCAAGTAAAACACCACCATGGTCGACTCCTCAGGCCAACACTTCACACCTGTGAAGTTCTCCGGCTTCATCTCCATGAAATCTTAACCATTCCCCAGTGGTCAGAGCTTCTCGTTCGCTTCTATAAAGACCTCACTTAACCCGGAGGTCTCTTATGAAATTATTTATGACTATCGCTTTTGCTCTCACATCTTTCGCTTCACAGGCGATGGAGCTTTCAGCTCGCCATCAGTCCTTGATCAAAAAAGCGATCGAGGAAAAATGCCACATCCGCCCAAGCCTGAAGCTCGAGTCGGTGAAGGTTGTTGAAGATCGCATCGATCAGGGTGTGGTGGATTACTACTTCACAACAAACTACACAGCTACCGTGCGCATCGACCAGGGTGTGTTTGATTACTACGATGTTGTGGTGAAGTCTGCTGAGTATGACCACTATGATCACCAAGCTCAAGATTGGGGCGGTATCGAGATCCAGTCTGTCACTTGTAAGATGCAATAAGTGGGAAGGGCCCCCTCTCGATGGATACGCGAGAGGGGGAGTTTTGGGAGGTGGAGGTGTCGGCTAAAACATCTCCGAGATGAAGTGTGGTTAAGAATCGTTTCATGTAATAAACGATGAGACTGGTGACCGAAGATTAAATGTAATGAATCTCATCTGGCAGCAACGAGCGCTCGTTTAGTGCTGGTTTTTTCTCTAATGAAACAGACGTTTCAAAAATAAAAATACAAACAATGATTGGTTGAATCTTCCCCAGCGGTTGGAGCTTCTGACTTATAAGGCGGTTGCTTCTTCGTGGAAATAAAAACGGCCCAATGACGGGCCGCCTTTCAAAAAGGATTTTCATGGATGAAGCAACTGAGGTGCTAGTTTTGGTTTTTGAAGTTTTGCAATTAACCGTATGGTTGATTAAAAAACTGCTTAAACTGGGCTAGCCTTGGGGAGAAGGGGTCGCACCCCCTTTTCCCACCTTGGTTTTCAACCAAGAAAACAGTTTAATCCTAACAAACACACCATCAGCGTCAAGTCACACAAAGAGCGATAAGAATTCCAGACACTTAACCCTAAAGAGGCTGGCACCCTTATGAAGTGAGTAGCTTCTTAGTAAGAGCATCAAGCTGTTTTTTTCTATGAGCTTTAATCACCGGTTTCACGATGGGAGAGAGCTTTGTCGTGACAAACTTGAGCACCTTAAAGCGCGCATAGGGTTTGCTATCGCTCGCAACCACCACCCATCCTGGGCAGCGCTTGACCATCTCATCGCTGGCTTTCACGTATGCATTCCAGTTTTTGCGATTGCGGATATCATCCTCGGAAATCTTCCAACCTTTCAGCGGATTGGTGAGGCGCTCCTTGAAGCGCTCGAGCTGCACCTCTTTGGAGACAACTAAGAAAAATTTGAAAACGATGATGCCATCGTCTTTAAGCATTTTTTCAAACTGATTGATCTCCGTGTAGGCCTGGGCCAGGCGATCTTTGGGTGTAAGCTTTTCGACTTTCTCCACCAGCACTCGTCCGTACCATGAGCGATCAAACACGACGATGTGACCTGGTTTGGGTATCCGGGCCCAGAAGCGCTGCAAGTAGTGCTGACCCACTTCATCTGGATTTGGGGCACCGATCGGCACGACGTGTGAACTGCGCGGATCAAGCGTCTCGGTGAGGTGGCGAATACACGAGCCCTTACCAGCGGCATCAAAGCCCTCGAAGAGGATCACGATGCGCTCACCAGAGATATAGGCCGCCTGTTGAATGCGTAGCATTTCGAGCTTCAGCTCTTTAAGGTCCTCAATCTGGGTTTTGGTGGCTTTAGGGGCTGAGATTTTAAGGGTTTGAGATATGTTCATACCTCCAGTTTAGCACAGAGATTGAAAAAAGAGGCTGGCACCTTTTTTGGGGAGCTTTATTGAATTATGCCTTGCTGGCCCAAAGCGTCAAAATGGATTATGTAATGGCTCATCTCTCCTCACTGAAGGAGAACGATCTTATTTCAAGGCCTCAAGCGCTTGCGGCGAGTGGCGGATGGGATCAACTGTGAGTTGGTTTATTGTCAACTGCCGCGAGAGGATGTTTCCGTCATGGTAAGAAAGCGTGCTGAGCACGAGGCACGCGATAAAATCATGCAGATGCAGCTCAACATGGAGTACGAAGACCAGGCTGTGCGAGAAGAG
>JAJTIF010000229.1 GCA_021299675.1 Pseudomonadota bacterium
CCACCATGCGCTCAATGGTTGAGAGGGTGTTTTCTTGCTCAAGGGTCAGCACCTCTTGGCCGTGATGACGGTTAAGGTATTGCAGAATAATTCTGGAATCAAAGAGCGGCTTACCATCAATCAAGAGGCAGGGGATTTGATTGGCAGGGTTGATCGTATTAATCTCGGACTTTCCCTCTCCCTCGTAAATATTGAGGGCCTTGAAGTCGTAAGGGATCGTCTCCATGGCCAGACGGATTCGGCGGACGAAGGGTGAGGTGGTTGATCCAACGAGAGTATAGTGCATAAGTTCCTTAGGTGCTGAGGGGGAGTCCCGTGAAATAAATTCAGGGAGACCGCAGACCAAGGATAGATTGAGTTAAAATGCTTTTAAAAGGTGCGCAGTGATGAAAATGCTCTTTCAGATTATTTTATTTGGCCAGATGTCATCGACTGCCTTAGCGGAGGGGAATCTTTGCTTTTCCACTGCTTCGAGGCTTTTTTCCTTTCAACGATCCGCTCAAATTTGTGAAAGTGTGGGGAGCGACTACTGCTTCCAGGAGGCTCAGCGCTTCTATTCTCTCGAAAAAGCAGCTCAGTCCTGTAGGTCGGTTTATAGTGACGCCTGTATGATGGACAGTATGCGCTATAATAGCCTCGCGGCTTCCGCCCAAGCATGCCAGAACCTTAGAGGGGATAGCTGTTATTTATCCGTGCGCCAACAACATGGAATTCTTAGATCCATCCAAATTTGCAGAGGGTACTAGTCGGGTACTTTAACTCTCTTTAGGTTTCTCTCTCTTCATCCGATATAAGACTGGGATTTAATTAAGGTCTAGGGATGAATCTGAACATTTATTTTGCATTGATGCTGCTTTCTATTTCACTTTCCTCTTGGTCGGCACCGATCAAACTGGCCTATGGTGGTTCCGTTAATCTCGATGTGAAAGAATGGGAAGTGGTAGACACCAAACAAGTCATTGAAAACATCCCGCAATCTTTTGTGCACCGTAAGTACTCCGACCTCAAGGGTTGGCTCCTGGGCGGCACTCCTGATTCAGTGGCTAAATGCTCTAAGCTAAGCAAGTCTTCTTTTGGTGTTTGTTCTGAAACGTCGGAGAAAGATAATGTGATCTACTATCAGGTGATTCTCACTAGGCAAGTAGACACTAAGGCCTTTCAAAACTATCTCATCAGTTTTTCATTCTCTAAGTCAGAGGAAAAAAAATATAGGCCTATCGTCGAAGCCTTTATTTCACAAATTGGAAAAACCAATCTATGAAAAATTTCATCCTCTCTCTGCTTCTCATTCCAGGTCTCAGCTTCGCCCAAAAAGATGGCGGTGGTGCACCCTTGCAAAACGGGGGGGTTATTGACCCCGGCGCTGGCTTTGGATTTTTTACTTCGCCGCCGCTGTCTGGCGTGGCCAAGACATTGGATCTTTCTAATCTTCAGGGACTCACAGAGACTCGCGGGCAATGTTCCTTTAACGTTTCAAGCACCCAGAGTGCGACAGAGGCGAAAAATGCCCTTGATCAGGTCATCGCCCAATGTCGTCCACAGCCATCGGGTGCAGGAATGGGAACAGGTGCCTCAGCTTTTGATCCCCTCCTCTCGATCTCCCGGGCTTTCGGAGATGCGGCGACGGATCCACAGAGCTGCTTTAACTATGAGAATACCTACGACAATCTGTTCCGAAGAATTATGCAAAATCCGGAGATCGCTTCAGGGCAAATGAGAAGCTGTACGCGCGATAACGGTGAATCCTATGTCGCGGATGAACGCTGCTTATTTAGAATGATTTCCGAGCTCAAAGAAACTCGTCGTTCTCAGTGTGAGGAGACGAACCAGCGTCAAGCCCGAACGGCTCAGATTCAGGCGATTCAAGCTGGAGTGACGGAGCTGAATAACATTCTCACTGGTATTTTAAGTGAAGACCGTGCGACCTGCCCAAACATCGACGACAGTGGAAAGGCGCGAGTGATTCAAACCATCATGGGCACGGCAGCGCAGCTCTTGAGTGTTCCCTTTGCAGGGACAGGGATTGATTTAGGGATTGGATTACTTTCGAATGGTCTCTCGAGACTTTTTTCGGGCTCTCGCGACCGCAGCCTCCAGCGCATCCGCGATCGATGGCTCAATCTGGATAACTTCACGACGCTGGCCTGCTTACATGAAAACTTACAAAACGACGTCAGCAACTGTCGCGTGGCCAGGGCGCGCTTTGATAACCGTCGAGCGGAGTCGGAGCTTCAGCGGCTTGAGGGGCAAGTGTGCCAAGGAACCATGGCCGGTATCAGTCCGAATCTTGAAAATTTTCTTGAAAGCATCACACAGATTCGCCAAACCACTGAAGGTGGCTCTTCTGCTTGCGCAAACCCCAGGTCATGCGTGCAGAATCTTTTGCGAAACCTATCTGAAAAAAATGGAGATGGAACTAGCTTTGCTCAGGTGATTAGCTCTACAGCGGCAGAGAATATCGAGCAGCTCCAAGAACGGCAGAGCGGTCTAGAGGACTTGAATGAGATGACCTCCAGTGAGCGCACCAGCAAGCTGGCTGAACTCCGCAGCTCCGGGGATCCGATCTTTCAGCAGATTGTGGCTGAGGGCAATCTAGAGAAACAAAACAAGCTCATCACTGAGATGCTTGAGCTCACAACTCGAGACCTAACAACAGCCCAGACCTCTGCGAGTTTCATCGACCAACTCTGTTCTGGTGATTGTAACCGCGCGCTGAGCCTGGAGGGGAGAAGGCAAATCCTAGCGAACCCAGAAAAGGTTGCGCAGATCGTGGCTTCCATCAGATCCAGTGCCGTGGATCCAGTCTCCGCCATCAACTCTAATCTAGTGTTAAGAACAGACATCGGGCTTCATAGTGAAGCGCAAAGCTCTCTGGCTAGGTTTGCACGTCAGTTTACGGTTTCTCGCCAGATCCGAACCCACCAGCAAAGGATTGAAGGACTGAGAAGGGACATGTTTCCCCAGGCCACCTCTCAGGCTGATCGCGGCCGAGAGAAGTCGTTGGAGATACTCTTAGGTCTTGAAAGTGTCATGGATCAGGGCGGTCGCAGCTCCATGATTCAGTCCCAAATGCAGCGGATTGATAATGCGGTAAAGTCTATGCA
Source organism: Pseudomonadota bacterium (assembly GCA_021299675.1). Lineage (GTDB taxonomy): Bacteria > Bdellovibrionota > Bacteriovoracia > Bacteriovoracales > Bacteriovoracaceae > UBA6144. The sequence goes on from JAJTIF010000229.1 coordinate 3,105, forward strand.
GACTACCCCCCAGGATTGCGTGGGCGAAAAAGCTCAGACCGTCAATTGCCGCAGCACCCGCCAAGGGATGTTCGAAGGTGAGATCAAGACCATGTTTATGATCTGTCAGCAGCTCCACAGTCTGAACTCTGTGAACCAGGGACAGGCCAATCCTAATCACCCTGACTGTCGTCGCTTTAGTTGTGCCTTCGACCGCTTCCCCTCCGAGGTCAATATGCCTCAGGTATCTCGTGACGATGCCATGGCCAATTATAGGAATGTGGATTACACCAACTTTATCTGCGCCAATTTTAACCAAAAAGAAGACCGACTTAATTTTCTTAGAGATAACTTCCTGCGCACCGGCCAGGTCTGCCCAGGTTCCAACTAAGTAGTTTTTGTTCATTAAATATCGGGGGTGTCTAATCTCTAGACACCTTGCTCTGACCTAAGTCCTCACAACTCCATCCTAAAACTTGGCACAGCTCTTGAAGGTATCAGTTCAAACATTATGAACTGTCCGAGGAGGACTTATGAAAAACTATATTCAATACGGATTGCTACTTTCTCTCTTAGTACTCGGTGCCTGCGGCAAGAACAAGTCAGGCGCGCAACAGCCAACTTCCAGCTTTAGTCCGATCAATATTAATCAGCCGGTCGCTCAGTCACTAGCTGAAATCAAGAATCAGATCGCTAGTAAAAGCGCCGTGGATGGACTTGTGGTAGGTCAGTCTTACGTTTTCTTTAGAACGACTACGACCTCTACTCCAGGCAGCTTCTGGATCTTTGACTATAACACTTTCTCTAGCAGCACAGACTGTGATGAAGTGAGACCAAATGCCGTCAGCACCGTTCCAGTTAGTATCGCTGTGAGAGCGGTGAACTGCAGCACGGGGAGTTCGAGCGCCAGCTTCGAGACGCGCTCATTCAACGGTCACTCATCACCGGCCATCCAAGAGATTCTAAACATCGCTGAAGGCACAGTTCAGCAGGTAAGAAGTGTAACCATCTCTTACAAGGGTGGAAGCTACCAAGGATACCTGATTGTTACAGGTTCAGGGATTTACGGAAATGTGGTGACTCAATATGTGGTCAGCCCTCAGCTTCCACTGCTCTTGAATCCAGTACTCAAGGCGAATGGAATGGAGTCTGACGGTGTGATCGGTGCCCAGATTCAAGTACTCTAGTTAAACACTTAGATATTTCCTAGAAAAAGCCCTCATCAGAGGGCTTTTTTTTTGATTTCCGCTCTTGCCGCCTTTCACAGAATCCAACCCCGAGTTATCCTAGAAACACTTAAACTTCAGGAGACACTCATGCCAAAGTATCAAGTAGACCTCAAAGACATTCAGTTCAATCTTTTTGATGTGCTCAAGGTTCAGCGCTTGCAGCAATTTGGTATGGGAGAAAACGACTACAAGGGGATTCTCGAAGAATACAACAAATTCGTGGAAAACGAAGTCTTCCCCTCCCGCGAACCGTCTGACATGGAGGGCGTGAAGCTCGTCAACGGCAAGGTCAAAGTCGCCGAATGTTTGCATCCCTTACAGAAAGCATTCTATGAAAATGGTTGGTTTGCACTCGGCTTCTCTGAGGACATCGGAGGCACACCAGTGCCTGAGGCTCTTTACACGGCGTGCATGTCGCTCGCGACCGGAGCCAACTGTGCGTGGATGATGTATCCAGGTCTCTCGCGAGCGGCCCTGAACGTGATCCGCCTTAAGGGCAGTGATTTCATGAAAGCTCACATCATCCCTCCCATGGTAAGTGGGGCGTGGGGCGGGACCATGTGTCTCACAGAACCGGGGGCTGGATCGGACGTTGGGGCTCTGAAGTCCACAGCTAAGCCGCTGGCCAATGGCAAATACGCCATCAAGGGAACCAAGATCTTCATCTCATCCGGGGAGAGTGACCTCTATCAAAACAACATCCACCTCGTGCTCGCTCGAACACCTGCAGGTGCTGAAGGCACAAAAGGGATTTCACTTTTTGTCGTCCCTCGCTTCAAGATCAACGACGACGGCTCAGTGGGCGGTGACAATAATGTTCAGTGCTCTAAGATCGAACACAAAATGGGGATCCACGCCTCGGCCACCTGCGAGTTGCAGTTTGGCCAAACTGGCGAAACAGAAGGCTGGTTGATCGGCGACGAGTTCGAAGGGATGAGCACCATGTTCATCATGATGAACGAAGCGCGCCTTTATTGTGGAATCCAAGGGGAGAGTCAGGCGAATCTAGCCTACCTCCTGGCCGATAACTATGTGCGGGAGCGCGCGCAGTTTGGTAAAGAACTCATCCAGCATCCAGATATTCGTCGTAACCTTCTGCGCATGCGGGCCATGAGCCGCGGTATGCGTGCGATCTGCATGTACACGGCGGATCTTTTCGATAAAGTGCATGAGACCGGGGACCACAAGTACGAGGGTCTGATTGGACTCATGACTCCGATCTGTAAGGCCTACTGCTCAGAGCAAGGCTTCCAGGTGGCAGTGGAGTCGCTGCAAGCTCACGGCGGCTACGGTTACTGTACTGAATACGGCATCGAGCAGTTCGTACGTGACATTAAGATTGCGACTATCTACGAGGGCACCAACGGGATCCAGGCCATCGATTTCGTCATGAGAAAAATTTTGAAAGACGGCGGCAAAGCCATCTCCGCACTCTCTGCAGAAATGGTTGCCTCTGTTGGTAGTTTGAATGAAGCCACCTTCAAAAAAGAGAAAGATCTCTTTGGTAAAGTTTTGATGAGTGCTCAGTCCACGATGCAGTTTATCTCAGGCTTAGCGCAGAAAAATCAATTCAACATCGTGCTGCAACACTGCACTGATTTCCTCCAGTTTGCTTCACAGATGGTGGTGGCATGGAGGCTGATGGAATCGGCTAAGATTGCTAAGCAAAAACTGGCTGGCGCTAGCGGTGAAGAGAAAGAGTATTTGGAGTCTAAAATAGTCGACTTTAAGGTCTACTGTGCCCACTACTTGGTGCACAACCTCTCCATCGCTAAGACAATCACTGAGTTTAGCGACGACGTGATGGCCCTAGAGCTTTGATCGAGCACGTGTTACAATGAATTAATTTTTAGTTTAAAGGTAAGCCGTGTTTAAAGAAAAAGTGTTTGAGTTGGCCCGAGAGTTTTCGGGACAAACTCATGGCGCTACTGACTACGATAAAGATTTAATCTTTGTCATGGGTGGAAGTGACCAGGAGTTTGTGCCCTGGAGCTATGTTCAAAAGAATGACCCGAGCTTCGATAGCATCGGACTGTTGAAGTCCGAGGGCTTCGTTTACAGTGGCTACGAGTTTCTGGAACTCACAAGCTTCGACCAGTGGTACCAGAAGCAATTTCAAAAAAAATTATCGGGCAAGTCAGTCAAGAGTGTCGGCATCCTCCATATGCCGGATCAGAAAGCTATCTTTGACACGGTGGAAGTGGTTTACCAAACTCACAAGATTCTTAAAGACCACAAGGTCCTGGTGAACGGAAAAAATCTTCCGGTACAGCTGGGTGAGTGGTACGCCAAAATCATCTTCGGGCTCCATCAGATAAAGAGCACCTCGCAGCGCGGTTTTGATTTTAAAACGGAACTGGGAAAAACGGTGGAAGTGAAGATCGATTTCCACGATACAACCAGCCCCAAAGGCGTGAAGATCAAGAAGAGTCTCGCCGAGCTTTCTGACTACACGATTGTCATGTATGTCGCGAAGAACTTCACCATCCGAGACATTCTCTTTCTGGACTCGGACTTCGTGTTAAGAAAGTTTGATTCGAAAGGCCACACGATCTTCCTGAAAGATCAGGACGTGCAGAACTATTTCTTTTCCCGCTCCGACAAGCACTACGACAAGGTGAATAACAAATCAGCACTCCTGCGTTTTGCTAATCCTCAGCTGGCGATGAAACTCGAGGACCGGCTAAAATAACTGGTACTCCGCCACACGGCATTCGATATCACCGTTAAAGATGATGATCTTCTTTGAGGTTCGCAGAGAGATACTCTTGAGCATCGGAAGATTTCCCGTCAAGACACCGGCCCGGTGACCTTTCCAGTTGCGCTTCCAGTTCTCACCCAACTCTTTATAGAGCTCCTTCAACTTCTCCTCATCATCCGGCATCAAGCGGTCACCATAAGGTGGATTACAGATGAAGAGAGATTTTTCCTGAGGCGGAAGAATCTCGTGGGCATTCATCTGCTTGACGGGAATGTTCATGCCGGCGCGCTCGAGGTTGAGCTTGGTGGACTTCACGGCTACTGGATCGATGTCGCTTCCCATGATCGCAAGAGTGGGGGTCTTGAGTCTCTCACGGTCTTGCTCGTAGAGCTCCTTGGCCCAGGCCTGAAACTCGGCTGGGATATATTTGTCTTTGGCAAACCACTGATGGGACAGAAACGACCAAGGCCTTTGTCCCTTCATGAACTCTTTGAGTTTGAGGTACTGAGCCGAAAGACCCTTGGCGATCATGGCGCCTTCGATCAAGAAAGTTCCTGATCCGCACAGGCCATCGACCAGTGCCTCAGTTTTGGGGTCCCAGTTGAGGAGCATCAAGATCCCGGCAGCAAGGTTCTCACGCACCGGCGCTTCGACGCTGGCGACACGATAACCGCGCTGAGAGAGGGGAGAGCCACACAGATCCAGCATCAGCTGCACTTGGTAGATCCGATCACCCGAGTCGTCGACCCGGATCAGGAAGCTGATGTCCGGGTTTTCTTTATCGATGTTTGGGCGTCTTTCCTGCTCGTTATTAAACCAATCCACGATGGCGTCTTTGGCTTTCAGAGTGGTGAACTGCGAGTTGGTAAAGAACTCTCTTTCGCGATCGAGCTTGCCGTAGATCGTGGTGATTTTAAATGTTTGAAACACGTCCATGACGGATTTCCATTTAATATCGCAGAGCTCTTGGTACATGGAGTTTTCGTTGTGGCACTCAAAACTGTAGAGCTTTTTAAACACACGGCTGGCGACCCGAGACTTCAAGAGAACCTTAAGGGCCACATGGGGATTCTCGGAGCTAAAAGAAATGCCGCCCTTCACAATATGGGTCTCTTGAGCGCCTTCGGCTTTGAGTTCGAGCAAGAGAAGGTCTTCTAACCCTGTGGGACACGAGGCAAAATAGTCAAATCTATGTTTTTTCATGCATTAAACCTTGGATAACGCGTAGACATCCTTGATGCTATAGGCGTTTGATGCTAATTTTTGTGCATATCTATCAAACCTCACCCTCGAGGGAAAGGACTAATATGAAGCCATCGTTTTCTGAAGCCACCTACGGCAATTCAACTCGTCTAAAGTACAAAGTTAAAGACATCGGTCTTGCCGACTGGGGTCGTAAAGAAATTAAACTGGCTGAAGCTGAAATGCCAGGCCTCATGGCTTTGCGTGAGGAGTTTGGTAAATCTAAGCCACTCAAAGGCGCTCGTGTTGCTGGCTGCTTACACATGACCATCCAAACAGCTGTGTTGATTGAGACACTGGTTGAGCTTGGTGCTGATGTGACATGGTCTTCTTGTAACATTTTCTCCACTCAAGATCACGCAGCTGCGGCGATTGCTGCTGCCGGAATCCCTGTCTACGCCTGGAAAGGTCAAAATGAAGAA
>JAJTIF010000044.1 GCA_021299675.1 Pseudomonadota bacterium
CCGCTACGACCAGTGCTGGAGATCAGCTACCAAACCCCTAGGCTCTCACAATGATCGAAGGACCAGTGGGAGGCAGGTCAGGAATTCGTCTCAGCGGCGTGTCTCGCCGGGGTATACAAATGCAAGACATCGAGAAGGCGCGGATGTCACTGGTTCTGGAGGCGCCCCCAGCGATGGCATATGGTTCAGCCCACAGTGTAGCAAGGCGCCACCGTTAAGCGCTATAAAGCTACCACCCCTTCACGCTCGGCCCTGCTGAGACGGAAAACCATGGCCCTCGATTTCATCCCGGCGCGTTTCGACCGCCATAAAGCTCCCGCGATCGATTCCTTAATCAACCTGCTCCGCTCGGACGCAGCTACCGGCGAGAACGGGGTACTATACTACGGATGGCCGAATTACACCGACTACGAAGCCGTTAGGCACCGAGTTGATCTCGCCCTTCTAACGCCCGAAAATGGCGTCGTATTTATCCGTGTAGTTGCGACACCTAACGAACGAAACATCTCTGAAGCCTCTGAAAGCCTTTCACAAGTTGCTGCTTGGGCCATCTCACAGATGATCAAGAGCCCCCTGCTACGCTTGCCGAAAAGGCAACTGAAGGTGCCCATCACGCCTATTGTATTCGCACCAGGCTACGAGGGGCTTTCTGTGGATGGGGTGGAGGTTGTCCAGTCAGAAAAGTCCCTTCTAAGTCTTCTGAGTACGTTGGTTTTCAATGCCCTGAGCGATCCAGAATTCGATGAGGCGCGGTCTATTTTGGAAGGTGCCAAAGCACTGGTGCGCGCCAATCGAAGAACCATCAACGACCCAACCCGCCAAACCGCTGCAGTGGCGCTCGCAAAGCTCGAAGAAGAAATCGCGAGCTTCGACCAAAAACAGCGGCGCGTCGCGCTCACGATCCTGGGAGGACCGCATCGCATCCGGGGTCTAGCAGGATCAGGCAAGACGGTCATCTTGGCCATGAAGGCGGCCCTAGCGCATCTGGACGATCCAGAGGCTCAAATCCTTGTCACCTACTATACCCGCAGCCTGCGAGATCAACTCACTCGCCTGATCACGCGTTTTCACCGTCACTTCGGTGAGGGTGACCCGGACTGGAAAAGAATCCATGTCCACCACAGCTGGGGCCGCAAAGACCTTTCAGGCGTCTATAGGGAGGCTTGTTTAAGGAGCGATATGGCTCCGCTATCACTGTCAGCGGCCTCCGCCAGCGCGAGGCAGGGGCAGAACGCGCTGGATTTTGCGTGTCGCAGCCTAATCGAGACTGGCAGAGTAAAGCCATTCTATGATCTTGTTTTGATCGATGAGGGACAAGATTTCCCGGATGGCTTTTACGAACTTTGTTTCTATATCACGAAGGGACAACGTGATGAGAAGCAAATAGTATGGGCATATGACGAACTTCAGAATGTATTTGATGTGAAGGTTCGGAGTCCGGAGGATCTATTTGGTACCGACTCTGATGGTCAGCCGCGCATATCCCTGAAGAGGTCTCTGCCCAACAGCGCCGACACGAACGATTTCGTTTTGTCCAAATGCTATCGAAACCAGCGCAGTGTATTGGTTCTCGCACATGCTACTGGATTCGGCGTCTATGGCGAGCCCGTCCAGATGTTGGAGGACCGCGAGCATTGGGCCGACGTCGGGTATGAAGTTCGTAGCCCAAGAATGAAGACCGGCGACGAGATTGATGTTGTTCGCCCCGAATTGAACAGCCCGACCTCCCTGAAAGCTCCGGAGGGTTACCCTCTCGTTCAAGCGCAGCAATGCTTGAGCATGGATGAGGAGGTCGAATACTGTGCTACTGAAATCTTAAGATTCATTGAAGGCGGTCTTCAACCTGAAGACATTATGGCGATCGCAATCGACGATAGGCGAGCCCAGAAATATCTCTCGATGCTTGCCGAGGCGTTGGCAAATAATGGCGTGAAGTCGAATAACATCATTGCAGATCGATTTAGCGAACCACCATTTACCATTCCCGAGCGGGTCACGCTGACAACCGTCTATCGGGCGAAGGGAAACGAAGCTGCGGTTGTCGCCGTGCTCGGTTGTGATGTCGTTCCGCTAGATACCCGAAACGGACGGAACCGCCTCTTCACTGCGTTCAGTCGAACGAAGGGCTGGCTTCGCATCACCGGCATGGGAGAGAGCTTTGGGCCTCTGAAACGCGAGATCGACACCGCTCAAAAACTGTCCCCACACATGAAGTTCAAAATGCCAGATCTTCAGAAAATTGAAACAATCCAGCGAGACCTCTCCGAAAGGGACTCAAAGATCCAGCGTCTTCAGGCTGCGATCGAGAGGATAAAGGAAGAAAACGGCCTATCTGATGAGGATATTGAACTAGTCCTGCGCGGAAAAAAGAATAATGGACGCCGCTAGGTTTTCAAGAGAGATACGCGCTGCCTGGAGCCTTGTTTCTGACAAATTGTCCGTAGGAAGGACCTGCATATGGAACTCATCCCTTTCAGTATCCGCAGAGTTCCGAGATGCCGCGCTTGATGATGAAAATACATACGCAGAAATTTACAAGACTGGACTAAGAATTTCTCATTATAACATATTACTTTCCGATTATTCATATTTCCAGTTTACTTTTGAGAATGAATCATCTTGGCGTCTTGGGTATTTTCCGAACCCATGGATTGCTGGCGTAACTCACGCCGAAGAAAAACTTTCTGAATGGGAGGCTGCGGAGGAGTTCGGGAGCTTATCCCACGAGGACGTCAGTTTGCGCATGGATGAGCTTGAATATCAGGGCTCTATTCCTCCGATTAGATTTGAATTTTCGAAATGTCAGTACAGAGAAATGCGCCACCCTGCAGCCCATTTCCACATAGGCAGGGACGCAGAAAACCGCTGGCCCGTATCATTGCAGATCGGTCCTGAGTTGTTTACGATGTTAATATGCAAACAATATTATAATAGATCATGGATTACTCTTAGCAGTTTCGGAGGTTCAATTCATGAAGATGATTGTATTGACAAACTACTGATCCAGACGGCCTCAAATGCGACAGTAGTACACGATTTCTCTGAAGAAGAGCGCCGCGCGCCCCACTTTGGTCGAAACCTAATGGCGACCGCCCCGGCGATGGTTAGTGATTTGGGGAGGAGAAGCCGGCCCGCTCGCGGGCCGGGGTAGA
>JAJTIF010000206.1 GCA_021299675.1 Pseudomonadota bacterium
AGCTCTTGCAAGATTGTTTAAAGAATTAGGTATTCCTGAGGGGAATAAAGACTATTCTTAGACACGGCTCCCCAAAGGCTGAGCTTCGCGGCATAGTAGGTTTATGAGATTTTTATCCCTCATTTTTTTATTCTCTTGTGTCGCTGAAAAGGGACCACTGACTTACTCCCTCGATGGGCAGCGGGTTCTGCCGGCCACTGACAGACCTGAGGTTGTCACCTTCGAGTACATTCAGGAGAAAATTCTTGTGCCAAAGTGCCTCGAGTGTCATGCCTGGGTGAATGAGCCCAATGAAGTCAATCGACGGATCACTCCCGGTGCTCCCGACTCGAGTCGACTTTTTCGATTGATGGTAAATGGGCGGATGCCACCAAGACCGGCGGCTCCAGTGGAAACCTCAGAGCTTGAGATCATGCGAGACTACATTAATCAGCTAACGCGCTGACCATTCTTTGTAGGTCCCGGGATACTGCTGGATCACTCCGCGGTCGACTTCCCAAACCTTATTACAAAGCTCTTTTAGAAAATGCCGGTCGTGGCTCACGAGCAAGACGGTGCCGTCATAGGCCTTCAGGGCATCGAGAAGAATTTCACGGGAGCGGATGTCCAAGTGGTTGGTGGGCTCATCCAGCACCAAAAGATTCTTCGGTGTCGCCAAGATTCCGGCCAGGATCAAGCGTGCTTTTTCGCCCCCAGAGAGATACTTCACTTTCTTTTCAATATCGTCACCGCGGAATAAGAAGGCAGCCAAAAGCGAACGGACAGCACCATCGCTCATCATGGGCACGTAGTTTTTAACTTCATCCCAGACGGTATTTTCTGGCTTCAGGCAATCGAGAGTAAACTGACCAAAGTAGCCCAGGCGAGTGCCCTCGCCAATTTTCACTTTTCCGGCGGTTGGATCGACGTCGCCAATCATGATTTTAAGGAGTGTGGATTTCCCGGCTCCATTGACTCCCACCACAGCGATCTTCTCGAGTCTGCGTACTGTGGCTGAAAGGCCTGAGAAGACTTTGTTTTCAGCACCGTTATCGCGCACCCAGGTCTTGGCGAGGTTTTCAATGGAGACCACATCATTGCCACCGCGAGGGGCTTGAGGGAATTCAAACTGAATGGCAAGTTCTTCGGGGGCAAGTTCCACGCGCTCGATCTTATCCAGTTTCTTCACGCGCGACTGCACCTGGGCTGCATGGCTGGCGCGGGCGGCGAACTTGGCGATAAACTCTTCTTCTTTTTTTAACATCGCATCCTGGCGGTCTTTTTGAGCTTCCAGTTGCTCGCGGCGGATGTTGCGCTCTTTTTCATAGAAGTCGTAGTTGCCAGAATAGGTGGTGATGTTGCCGTGACGGATCTCGACAATCTTATTTACGATGGCATTCATGAACCATCGATCATGCGAGGTCATGAGGATGGCGCCCGTGAAAGCCTTAAGCCAGTTCTCCAGCCAGACGATGGTTTCTAGGTCTAGATAGTTGGTGGGCTCGTCCATGAGGATCAAATCCGGCTTCATGATAAGAACTTTCGCCAGAGCGATACGCATCTTCCAGCCACCGGAGAAGCTTTCCACTTTTTCATTGTAGCGGTCAGGGCCGATGGCCAGACCCGTGAGAACTTCTTGTGCCCGAGACTCCATATCGAAGCCGCCACGTTTCTCAAATTCTGTCTGCGCGTCACCGAGTTTTTCTAAGATACCAGCGAGCCAGTCATCGTCCGGGGTGTTGTCCGGATCTGCATAGGCGTTATCCAATTGCTCTTGAAGAGAGTCCAGTTCGCTTTTGATGCGTGCTAGTTCCAGGTCCCCGGCCATGACTTCTTCAATCGCCGTGCGCCCTTTCATTTCTCCCACGTTTTGTGAGAAGTACGCGATCCGCCAGCCCTGGGGCATAGAGATGGAGCCTGTGTCTGCTTTCTCTTCACCGATAATGAGACGGAAAATGGTGGTTTTACCGGCACCGTTGGGGCCTACGAGTCCGACTTTTTCTCCGGGCTTAATCTGAAAGGATCCGCCTTCGTAGAGAGTCTGACCAGAGTGAGATTTTGAGATATCGGAGAGAGAGAGCATTACGCCTTTGCCTTTTTTGCACGGATGAGTTCAACCACGATGGGGAGCACGCTGACGACGATGATCCCGATCACAACCAGGCCAAAATTGTTTTTCACAACAGGGATGTTGCCGAAGAAAAATCCACCCAGGCAGCATATTCCAATCCACAGAGCAGCTCCGGCGATGTTGTAGGTGACAAACTTGGAGTACTCCATATGTCCAATGCCCGCGAGAAAGGGAGCAAAGGTGCGGACGATCGGGACGAAGCGGGCGATCACAATCGTTTTTGATCCGTACTTATCGTAGAAGCCCTGGGTCTTTTCCATGTACTCTTTCTTGAAGATTTTAGAGTTCTCTTTGAGGACTTTGGGTCCCAGGTATTTTCCGATGTGATAGTTCACGGCATCACCAATCACCGCCGCCACGAAAAGCGTAAGCATCAGCCATCCCAAATGCAGTGATTCGCCTGCGGCCAGTGCGCCGGCAGCGAAGAGAAGAGAGTCGCCAGGCAGAAAGGGGGTGACCACAAAACCGGTTTCAGCGAAGACGATGAGAAAGAGAACAGCGTAGCTCCAGGCCCCGTATTGCGCGATGATAGCGTGGAGGTAAACGTCGATTTTGAGGACGAAGTGAATCGCCTCGATAAGTAGGGTGTAAAGTTCGTTCATGCCGGCATTTTAGATCGAGCGGCAGCTAAATGAAAAGTTTAGAATCCAAGAATAACTGGCCACAATATCTGGCAAATCCATAAAAGCTATTTAAGTTGAAGCTCCTAAGTCCTTGATTCACACAATGCCTTTGACAGGATTTTGCGAAAAACGTGATCGGCTTTAAGATTGTTTCATAGCCACCAAGGAGGCATTTGATGGGAGTAGTACGTTGGATCATTCACCCATGTTTCGAGAGCTCTCGGGCCGAATGTGTTGTGAGAGATTATCGTGAAATGGCTGTGGTTGGGTTCAATGCGAATCAAGGATATGCGGAGACTTGTGACCCGCTTCATCGTGGAGAAGGTCCCCCGTGAAGCTTGTGATTTTTTAATTAAGATGACGGTTCAATGAAATGCCCCGATTTATTTTCGGGGCTTTTCATTTTTAGAGGGTTTTATTTCGGAAGTGTACAGCTCGAGAGAGTGAGATCAAGATCAAAGGTTTCGTTCATACAGCCGTAGAACTGATAAGTCTGCTGACCGTAAGAACGCTTAGCAATCACCACCACACGACCGGCTTCGTCTTGCTCACATGGATTATTCATCGTGCAGCGACCGCCCGACTCATTTGATGTGTTGTTGATGCCAATCACTGTGCGAGTTCCGCTTTCTACGATCGGTGAACCTGAAGTTCCTCCGATGGTGTCACAGCCAGGCATGTAGCGGATGGAGTCAGTGAAGACCCAGTTGGCTTCAAGCAGACGGTGAACAAATCCATCGATCTGACATGACCAGTTACGGTCCCAGTAGCCTGAAGGAATATTGATGGCGGTGTTTTCGAGAGGGCGCGTGTCAGCCATGAGCAGGGGGCGGATTTTTGTTTGGGTTAAAATCTGATCATAGCTCGCGTCGAGTTCGTAGAGAGCAGCATCCGTGTTGGTCATGGTGGCATAGACAATTTTGGTGGCACGGATAGGGTGGAGTTTCATTTTGTCATCGTAGACTCTCATGGAGCGAGAGAGGGGACGATTCACAACCACTTCATTGGGCTTCAAGAATCCACCGCCCAGGCAGTGACCGTTGGTCAGCACGAGAGCTTTCTTGGCGGTGCTCATGCCTTCAAAAATCACCAAAGAACCGGAGCAGTTTGAAAGTTTGACGATCCCTTCGAAGAGGGGGGCATTTTCGAGATCGATAGGGTTTGATTTAACGGCCAGGGCATCAAAGCTTCCAACCGGAAGTTTGAAAGCGTAGGCTTGCGTAGTGAGAGCAAGGAAAAGGACGAAAAACAATTTCATGGGGCCTCCATATACAGTAGGGGACAACAATAGTCCCCTAAAAGGCATATGGATATAATTGTCAGAAATTGTTAGAGCTGATTAAAATCAGCCCTCGCCTCTGAGAAAACTCAGGCAACTGCCCTGTGAGCGGTGCTGCGATAGGATCCGGCCAAAGTGATCATAGAGCATGCCATCTTCACAAAAGCGCCCTCGGTAGTTACGTGCTGTGGCGAGCGCTTCCTTGCATTCACTGGTGAAGTTAAACCGGAAAATCTCCCCTTGATAAACGTTGAGCATGACTGAGTCATCGCAGAGCTGACCCATGGGGGTTACACTCTGAATAGCCTGGCTACACTCGCTGCTGAAAGTGAACTGGCGCACAAGTCCATAGCGACCGATCAAATCTGATTCATCACAAAAGAGTCTATGGGTATTCAGGGATTGCATGAGGGCCCGTTCACAGTGGGAGGAGAAGGTAAATTGACGCAGTCTATGGCCCTGCTCCGTGAGCATAAGTTCGTTATCGCAAAAATAGCCCCTAAACTGACGAGACTGCTGAATCGCTTTTTGGCAGTGAGAGGCGAAGGTGAAACGGTGGATTTCTCTGAGGTCGCGGTCGTACATGATTTCATTGCGACAGATCAGATTCTGCTGCGCCTGAGCGGCAAAAGAAAGGAGTACCAAGGTAAAGAAAATGAATTTCATAATAGACCACCTCTAAAATCGTTTATTCAATCAAACGACAAGAGGTGGTCACCTGTCAGGTGGAAAGTTCACATGAGTGAAGATTCAACCTATTTTCGGCAACGTAGAGAGGTCTTTTTCAGAACGATTCCCCGACAACTTGCAGCGCTGAGGCTTTCTCCGGCTTCGATCTTCTGCGCCAGGGCGACAAAAAGAGGAGTCAAGCCGGCGTGAATCGGGTTGGTTACGGTAAAAGGTTTTTTCGGGTTTCCATCCGCGTAACCCTTGGCACACATCTCATCACTAAAAGCTTCCTCTAAACTTAGTCCCTCGTGCTTCATTCGAAGCAACCCGGCCAGCAGTCCTGTGCGATCTTCTCCAGCTGTGCAGTGGAAGAGAACTTTTCCGCCTTTATGTTGAACGCGTTTAATAATCTTGAGCGCCTCGATGACTTGCAGGCAAGTCGCTTCGGGATCCGTAATATCTTTCCAAGGAAAAGCGATGTGGTGAGTTTTCACTTGGTGAGTGTTTAAAAACTGAACCTGCTTCTGCACTTCATCTTTGACTTCGTTTTTAAAAATGACCACATCTGTGAAATTAAAATCGACGATCTCCTGCACCAGTTTGGCTGGCTGAGAAGAGCGAAACACCTGAGAGTTGATCTCATGGCTGTTGCGAATATTGAGCGCCGGCACGGTTGAGGGGTAGGAAGAGAAGGCCCAGAGGTTGAAGCTAATAAGAATGAGTGTGAGTGTGGTGATTGTTTTCATGGGCGGTTTATAGCCCCAATCAAGCAATCCTTTAACTCGATAAAAAAGCTCTTAGCGATCTAAAAAAAAGATTACTTGAGCAGAGGTACTTTGACGGGAAGGAGGGCCTTGATGAAGCCCCAGAGTTTCTTCAAAAGCACCCAGTATTTCAGCAGCATCTGGGACTTGATGACTTTATTGGTGGCTTTTATGCCTTCAAGCATCAGTTCATCAAAATCCACACTGCTGGTGCGAGAGTAGCGGGTGAGGTCCATGGAGATGTTGACGTGGGCGTCTTCAAGTTGGCGGCGCGTTTGAGCGTCGATGGCGATGTCCAGGGCATTGGAGAGCACATCCATCATGCCTTCAGGACGGGTGTAGCCTTCGTTGCCGTTAAGGTTCACCCCAATCCGTACGTGAGCGCCCAAAAGTTTGAGACCAGAAAGAGGCACGTTCTCCGTCAGTCCACCATCGACTAGCAGCATGCCATCAATCTCCTGGGGAGTATAAATCCCTGGAACACACGAGCTCGCCAGCACCGCTGGAATGACGGGGCCCTTCAGAAGGCTCACACCCCGGCCATTCAGGAGATTGGTCGTGTGGATCGCCAAAGGGATCTGGGCAGCTTCAATTTGCGCGTTCTCTGGCAGGAGGCGCTCCAGCAATTTTTGTACTTCTTTGTTTTCGAAAAGACCCAGTCCCCGCAGACTAAAAGTTGAGTAGGCCACTGGTTTGAGCTTCTTCATCTCTACTTCCATAACCTCGAGGGAGACGCCAAAAGCATAAAGCGCTGCCACCACCGAGCCCGCAGACGTTCCGGCCACACAGTGGGGATAGATAGAGAGTTTTTTAAGTTGCTTGAGCACACCGAGGTGAGCGGCGCCACGGGCACCACCACCACCAAGAGCAAGACCGATTTTAGGTTGATAAAGACTCATTACGGGCTCACTCTAATGAGTTATGAGAGCTTCGTCTATTTGATGCTGTGAATCCTGCGGCCAGACAAAGATTGTTCAGAAAGTGATGAGCAGTGCGTTGAATATTGAATTTTATTCACATTTAGTATTTTTAATCTAAACTTTATCTATGTTTATGAGGGAGTCTTTGTGAATGCATCTCAAAAGAAATGGCATCTTCTCGTCAAGTACCTAGCTTGGGCCAATTCGGAATGGAAGGTTTTTGCTATCTATGGCCTCACTTTCTCACTCCTCTCATTAGCAGTGCCCTTTTCAGTTCAGCTGCTAGTAAATAATTTAGCCTTGGCAGGACTTCAACTCACCCTGCTCACGATCACTTTCATGTTCATCTTGGTGTTGGTGGCACTACAGGTTTGTCATTATGCTCAAATCCTCTTAGTGGAATACCTCGAGCGAAAGCTCGTTTGCAGTGGCTCGGGCTGGTTTGATAACAAGGCCCCACACGATCGCATCATGTATTTTGAATTGATGGCGATCCCCAAAAATTTAAGTAAGTGGGCGCTCGATGGCTTCGAAATCGCTCTCACAATTGTGGTGGGGACGATTGTTTTGATGATGTACCACCCATTCTTTTTGCTTTTTGCGGGTTTGGTGTTCGGGGGGATTTACGTTCTTATTCGCTTGGGTCTGCATGGGTTAGATACGGCCGTTTATGAGTCCAAGATGAAATACAATAACTGGTTCACCCTGGATCGTGGGGAGAAGATTGATATGGAGTTGTGGTTAAAATCCAGAGACCTTCACTTCAAAATTCTCAAGCGACAGATTAAACTTCTGATGGTGCTGCAGATTGTGGGACACGTGGGTGTTTTACTTGGGGGAGCATTGCTCTTTGAAGCCAACTCCCTGACCCTGGGTCAGTTTGTTTCTGCCGAGATTATCGGTAATGGTGTGTTTTTTGCTCTCGCAAAAATGACCAAGTTTCTAGAAACCCACTATGCGCTCATGACTTCGCTCGTGAAGATCGAGCACACGCGAGGTGAGGACAATGAATAGTTACACTTCTGTTCCAG
>JAJTIF010000208.1 GCA_021299675.1 Pseudomonadota bacterium
AGGAGCCTTCCACCAGATACTGGGCGGAGAGATTGAGACCTAGGTTTGAGGCCGTGAGGATGTTGAGCATTTCCGTGCTGGCGACAAAGCCCAAGGAGGCTTCAAAAAGAAAATAGTCCGAGCGCATGAAGTTGGGATCTAGCGCTTTGTGAGCCTTGAGAGGTATCGAGCGGGGTGAGCGAGGCTTAAGGGTTTGGGCACGACAGGCATTGCTGTCGAAACGAATAAAACTTGCGCGCATGGAGCTACGAGGCCCTAGGCTCAGGTTGTATTCACCGGCTTCTCCGGCATCATCGTTGAATAGGGGGGTGAGGTTCACACCAATATACCAGCGATCCGAGCGAGCGTAGAGACCTTGGGTAAAGGCGGGTTCAACCTCGTACTCATAGCCGCCCACCATTGAGGCGCCAGAGAAGAGTTCAAGGTCGGCGATCTCCAGATCAAATTTTGGATTCAACAGGGCCAGCTGCTCGGCGCGACTTTTGGACCTTTCTCCCTCACAAAAACCAAAACCCATGGCATAGGCCTGGGTCGAGAGGGTGAGAAGAGAGAGCAGGAGCCAATTCATCCTTGCAAAATAGCATGAAAGCCAGTGGGGGAGAGACAAGTTTGAAAAAACTACAGGTTCAGACAATCCTATTTTTCCTCAGCCCATCGTTTCAATTGAGACAAATCGGAGGTGATTTAGCTCAAAGATCTTATGTTTTTTAGGAAACTTATCTATAGCTCTTAGATTGTGATGAAAATTGACATTTTTATCATAGTGTCTGTACACTATGGAGGTGTAAGTGGCAGTTTGGGAATTCGTTGAATGGCTTTAAAGAGAGAAAACGGTATGAAGAAATCCAAAGTCAAATCACTCAAAGTATACGAAGCACACGCTGAGATCGATGCAAAAAAAATCCTTGAAGCTCTTAAACGACACAAGTCAGCTCCAAAAAAACCGACGAGCGTCGCTCTTGATGAGCAAACGATCAGTGAGCTTAAGGCTTTGGCTGAGATTCAAGGTATTCCCTACCAAGTCTTAATTCGCGTCTTCATTTTGGATGGACTTGAGCGTTTTAAAAAGTCGGCATGATGGAATCTGACTTCATTCCCCGCGGCAAGTGCACTGGGTGCTACCGCCCGACAAACGCCTGCCTGTGTGAGCACATCACTAAACTTCCCACGAAGACGCGCTTTGTGATCCTTATGCATCCCAAAGAGTTTAAGTACGAAAAAGATGGCACAGGTAAAATCACTCACGCCAGTCTTCCCAACTCCGAGATCCTCTGGGATGTGAGCTTCACCGAAAACAAGCGGGGCAATGAGCTCATCGCTGATCCTAAAAAGCACTGTGTGCTGATGTATCCAGGAGCAGCGAAGAACGTGTCCAAAGGGGAGTTTCTCCCTGAGGAAATTCAGGGGCGAGAACTGGTTGTCTTCTTGCTCGATGGGACCTGGGCCTGTGCTAAAAAAATGCTGAAACTCTCACCCAATCTGCAGGCCATCCCACGACTCATGTTCACGCCCACAGCTAGAAGTGAATTCTACATCAAGCACCAACCCCACGAGTGGTGCCTCTCAACCATTGAAACCACTTTCCAGTTCCTCCAGGCGCTCAGTGCCTGTGGGCTTGAAGAGCAGCTTGATTGGAAGCCACTGCTGGCTCCCTTTTATAAGCTGCAAGAATTTCAGGTCGCCTGCTCGCAGGATCCCTCAAGACAGCATTACCGCAAGGGGAGCTACAAGAAGCCGGAAGACAGGCAAGTCAAACGAGTGGAGCGGTCACGCAAACTTTTCTTCTAATTATTTGAGTTTACTCTTTAGACGCTTCTTCGCTTTGGAACGCTCTTGCGCGTTGGCGAAGCGTCTTTTCTCATCGTCACTCTCAACGATTAACCCAGGTACTTCGACTGGTTTGCCCATGTCATCTAGAGCGACAAAAGTCAGATAAGCTTTCGTGGTGGTTCGTCTTTCACCAGTCATAGGATTTTCCGCCACAACTTTTACACCCACGACCATGGAGCTGCGACCCACATAGTTCATGGAGGCGAGGATGTGCACGTGATAACCAATCTTCACTGGCGCGATGAAATCAATGTCCGAGATGTGGGCCGTGACGACGGGGCGGTTGCAGTGGCGCGCGGCCACCATGGCGGCCGCGATGTCGATCCAACTCATGACAGTGCCCCCGAAGACTGTATTTTGGGGGTTGGCGTGATGAGGCATCACCATTTCGCGCATTTCAATGGCCGAATCTTTAGGTGTTTTCATGCGAATCCTCAGCGGCAGTAGATGTGGTGGTTCCAGCGGTAGCCGTTCATGAAATCAAAGTATCCCACGGTGTCGGTGCCTCCGCCAGAAGAATTCGTGCCGTTATCTGATGAGGAATCGAGAATACCAAAGAAGGGGATACTGCCTTTTTGGGCTGCCGGCTGTGGTTGAAAATCTCCGAAGGCACCGCCGCGACGGATTTCAGCAGATTCACAAATCTCACGACCAATGTTGGCCATTTTTGAATTCACTTCCGCCGTCACCAGAGGCTCGCCCGTTTTAACGTTAAAATCATTCTCATTTAAGGGCACGCTCTCGAGATGATCTCCCATGCCTTCGTTAGACACGAAACGATTGAGATATACGGAAAGGTTCGTTCCAGAAGGAACGACACACTTATACTGTGGGCGGCCTCCGAGGGTTCCCACTTCCGTATCCACGATGCCTCGTCCTGAGCAGCAGGCGGTGGGCTCACGGGTGTACTTACCGGCAGGCGTACAACACTTGAACTCCTGGGGTGAGAAGATCGGTTGAGTGGCAAGACCGTGGTAGCTGGTTTTCCAGGTGCCAGCCTCCTGGTAAGCAAAATTCTGAGAATTAAACGTTTCGATGTTGCGGTCAGTTTGAGCCGTTGAGATGTCCGCAATATTGTAAAGACCGGGGACCAGGCGGTTAAGGTTATTGTTACACACGAGCTTTTCATGGGTGATTTGCGGGATCCCTGAAAGCTCCAACTTTCCTAAATGATTGAGATAGTAGATATCTGTGCAAGAGCGCTTGGCCAGAGGCTGACCCACTCCCGTATTGCCGGTACCGGGCGCTTGGTAAGAGATTTTTATGCCGTAGCGACCAGCTTCTTTCTCATCAGTGATGGCAGCCACCGTAGGTGGAGCTGTGAGGAGGAAGAAATCGGTGTTTCTGTTCACAATTGCCTTGAGCTGCCGATTGGTGGAGTCGTAGGTGAAGCAGCAGCGTGAAGCGATGGGACAGGTGTAAACGTTTGTGTCCGTGTGATCTACCAAGGGCAGAGAAGCCAGCTGGGTACATTGAAACTCTTGCAGATTTTCGTTTAAGTCTCTCCGTTGCATCACCACGTTAGCATTACTGAATCCAACCCCTGCGACGGCTAGATTGCCCACATAACTAGGAATAAAGAAGTTTATATTTTTTCTTCCCCCACTGGCAGCAGTTTGAGAAAAATCCATCTCAATATTGGGGTTGAAGTCGGCGCTGCCTGGAGTGAAGAAGCCAAAAAGGTTAGCCGGAAAAGGGATACCATTGATCGAAAAATTATTTGATTCTCCGGCACCATTCCAGGGGATCTCTTCACCTAATGTAGAAAAGCGCGATGGAACGGCCGCATGAAAACCGGAGAAAGCGGGAGTAGAGTATTCCTTATTATTTGCACAGGTGAGGTCGTTGTCAGTTGCCGCATAAATGTCAGCTGGGTAGCTGCCCTGGCCCATTGCGATCTGAGCGCAGTTTCCATCGGTGCCTGCAGGGTCTGAGCAGTAGAAGTCATGTTCTGCATCCAAACGTGCGCGAGTAATGCCGTAGAGACTGGGGTTTTCGATGGTCATGAGGGGTGAGAGGTAGTTGAGGCAGCGGAAGTTGCTGATATCTATCTGCAGACGATCGCGTTTGGCCCAGTTGAGAGTCCCATCGGAGAATTTTCTCATCCAGCCACCACCGCAACAGGTCTGCGCATTGGCTTCATTGAGGGTCATCCACTGGTTGGGGGTCTCGACGTAGGCCGAGGCAATATTCAGACCGTTACGAGGGAATAGCTGGGGCGTGACTGCACCGGATGCTGCTCGCGTCATGAAGCCGTTGAGCACAGGTCGCTCGAAGCTCGGGAAGTTTCTCACGTGGATGAAGCGCTCGTAGCGGGAAGAGTTCAGGGGCTCTGAGGTTCCCGTTGCCACCGGATTAAGATTATTGGTCTCGGAGGTGTAAGTGCCGTTGCCAGAGGAGCTCGGAGTAAAAGCCGAGTAGGTCGTGATGTCAGAGCCGACTTCACGGCAGCAGCGGTTTTGGGTGATGTCGTAATCGAAGAAATTCTCGTCTGATAAGAAAGGCTTTTTACGCTCTTGTCCGCAGACAAGAGGCTGTTCGTAGTATTCACGATTGGGCTTGTTACCAAAGTAGCTGTCGCCAAAGAACTGCGTTTCTGTGGCGTGCATTTTATTGGGTGAGCAATCAAGATCCGTGTGACAGACAGCCCCTGCTCGTCTTAAGCAGGCATCACGAGTCAGTCCTGCACTCACCACCACGCGGTCTCTGAGTGGGCGGCCCTCGATATTTTTAAAGGGTGAGAAAACTTGGATATCGTTAGACGTCATACCGGCGGTTATGACAGCACCGTTTTGAAGCGTCTCGTAGCCACAACTGTTCTGGGTCATGGAGCGCGCGATCCAAGAATTTCTGGTCTCGGTGCTGAAGAGTTCCGTATTTTGCACGTAATTGCCGTTGGTGTCTAGCACGGGACAGGAATTGAGTTTATCTAGCCCCACACCCAGCGGCGCCGCCGGACAAGAGGCGATCTGGTTGGTGTAGTCCGTGCGTGAGAACTCATCGAGACTGCGGTGCTGCTGGAAGGGATTCCAGAGGGTGGCCAGGTTATCTGTGGTGGTGGTGACGTGAGGCAAGCGCTTACCAGGACGGCAGATCCCTTCTTGACCCGCGATTGTGTTGTCCATCTCGAAGGCATTACGCTTGATCGCTAGGGCAGCGTTAGGATCCAGAGTCTGCACCAAACGCACCCGGTTACTGTTGGATTCAAAGTGCACATAGTCCAGCGGACGACCGAGCTGGTTGGAGTCTTTTCCAAAGAGATGGTTATTCAGCACGGGAAGATTTTCTAGAGGAGCGGCAAAGCGCGAGACCTGAGCATTCCAGACTCCGGGACGTGAAGCTGTGCCAGGGAAAATATGATTATTTCCATCGACGCTTGCGCACCAGAAGTTCGGCGCACAAGTTAGAAGTTTTCTCTTCTCTGGATCGGTTGTCGCAGAGATAGAGTCGGCGTTGATGCGACAGAGAGCACCAGCTCCGCGATACACACAGCGCTTGTTGGAGCCCGTCGGCAGAGTTCCCTGAGCGAGCAGTCCTTCCACGTTCACGATCTTATTTGTGTTACGCTCACGGGCCCCGATGGGTTCGAAATCCGGCATCCGTGACTTGAGGTTTGAGACATCTGCGCAGGCGTACTCCCAACCGAGCTTAGTGATACAGTCACTGTCCACATCACAGCGGTGATAGGCCTGGCAGTTGCCGGCCTCGTTTTGGTTCGGATGGTTCTGCAGAAGGGCCGGATCGAAATCAAGTAGCGCTCCCGTGGCTTGTCCTTCGAAGGCCTGCACTGAGACGATGTGAGTGTTGCTCTCGGTGAGGTCTCCGAAAGGAGCGTTGATGG
Organism: Pseudomonadota bacterium; assembly: GCA_021299675.1. Lineage (GTDB taxonomy): Bacteria > Bdellovibrionota > Bacteriovoracia > Bacteriovoracales > Bacteriovoracaceae > UBA6144. The sequence continues at coordinate 5,672 of JAJTIF010000208.1, forward strand.
CGAGGAAGAGTTTGTTGGTGGTGGAGCGGATGATGCGTCCCTTACCAATGGCAAACCAAGTGACCCCATCAAAAGATCCGATCAAGGCCCCTTTGTTAAAGCCATACCAGTCCCGCTGGTATCCGTTCATGAACATGGTAGCTTGAGCGCGAAGGCGAGTCAGTCGAGCAGCCTCGGCGCTGGTGGCTCCCGGCTCTCCCGCTACGGGTTGGGTCCAGGGGATCATGGTCGGTGGCACCCAGCAGGCGCGGCCGAAGATTGTGTCTTCATAGTTTCCGAAAGTCGTATTGTTGTCCCAGGAGTCCCGGGAGGTCGAGTGACCGACCGCTTGCAATCCCACACCCTGAGTGGCAGTGGGGTGAGCCGAGAAGCCAGGAAACCATGAATCCTTCGCACAGGTAGGGCAAGGAGTGAAAAGTCCCGAGAGAGTGGCGATGAGGTAGACGTTATCGACTTGCAGGTCGATGACTTTGGCTGGCATCGCTTCGGAGAGCTCGAGATTAAAATTCCCGAGAATCGAGTTCATGTTGAAATTGCCGTTGACCGGTTGAACTTTTTCTTGATCCAGGTATCTAAACGCCGTCCCTTCCTGAGTCACTTGTGTGCCTGCGGCGTTGGCAGCGGGAATATTAACTTCCTGGCCTGAAGAATCAAAAAAACGGTGAGGAACGGATTTCGAGTTCACCGCAACAGAGAGGTTTTGAAACGGTGTCTCAACTCCAGACTCGTTGACCGCTGTA
>JAJTIF010000266.1 GCA_021299675.1 Pseudomonadota bacterium
TCTCTTTCATAAAGTTGAAGTTCTCACCAATAAAACGCCTTCGATTCAAGATCAGGCAACGGCCTTCACGTATTTTGTTCCCGTTCTCAATGTGGAAAAACTTGAAAGTGTGGTCCAGCAGATCAAGTCACTTGCCGTGCTTCCGATCAAATCCTTTTCTAAGAAAGAGCAGCGAGAAGTGGATAAGGATGTGAGACCTATGATTCTTGACATCAAGGCCGGAGAGCTTGATGTGGATGCGAAAATACGAGAGCTCATTAATCAGGTATCTCCCTGCCAGATGCGAGGAGTAATGGTTGAGACGGCTGTGACTTCAGGTTCAGGGATTCGCCCCTCAGAACTCATTGAAATATTTAGAGGGTTTGGGCTTGAGGCTCAAAGGCCCATCAAGGTTGCAGCCCACTTGCGGGCGTAGTCTATTTTATCAATAAACAGGGGTCTTACACCGATAAGATCCCTGTATGAAAGAGCGGGCCCCAAGAGTTTTTATTTTCCTTTCTTTAATCCTGCTGGTGGTGGGCTGCTCTCAAATTCAACCCCACCCAGATTTTTGGAACTCCCGAAGGGTAAAAAAACTATCGGTTGAGAAAACGAAGATTGCCTTCGAGGCGATACAAATTGATCACGATCTACCTGCGCCTTCTTTTGCCCTGAGTGAGTGGACCATCTTAACGAAAAGTCGTTTTGCTACTCGCGATTACCGACTCGTTCTGAGAGATCAAACAGGAAAACTAATTGATTCCCATAATCCACCCGAGCTCATCATCGACGGTCCAGCTAAGTTGATCAGTCTTTCAAAAATGTCACCGGCCACGTGGAAAGTCAGCTTTGAGTATTTCTATGACCCCGCGATTGTGAAGCTGGGCCTGAAGTTAGGAGCTCATCGGATTGATTACTTTCGTCAGATCCAATATCAACTGCATGAACTCGATTTCATGGAGTCAAAAACCTACACACAAAAAACAAAGGTTCGTGCCGATGGAGTCGATAAGCTCAGAGTGCATGTTACCATCCGCGATAAGCAGGGCTATAATATTTTCTCCACCAACGACTTTCAACTGAATCTTCTGGTTGATGATATCAACGCAAAAGTGGCGGGTCCCTTTTCTGCCTTCGGTGGACCGTACTTTGAGATTTCCTCACTTACACCGGGACCTATTAAGTACTCTGTGGAAATTGATGGTGAAAGTTTGCAGGGCCAAGGAGTCGCTCATTTCATCGCTTTCGATCGTCGAGCCCCTGCCTCTGAAATAAGAATCTGCCTCACTGATCTTGCTCAAGTTGCCGGCATACCAGTTCCGGAAACTGAACCACTACTTGCTTATCAGCAGCTCGCCCGTCGTATTTTAGCGATCTTTGAAGAAAATCAGGACACCAGCAGTGAGAGGTTTCAGTTTGTCTTAGATGCCTTTTCATCACAGAGCTGCACCTCAAATGCTATCTGGGATGCTGCGCGTGAGGAGGCGGGAAGAGAATTAAGGGTAATACATCGCCGAATCTCTCGCTGAATAACCCAAATCCCATTCACAAACATAGATTTTTTCTCCATTTTTTAATAGGATGATGCGGATTATTAACGAAGGGTATGGCCATGCGCACAACTACAAATGATTCAAAGAAAACTTCTCCTGCCAAAGGAAACGCGGCTTATGATCACAAACTTGAGATGATCAAACGCCATAAGCTTTCGAAAGTGGATCTGCAGTGGTTTCTTAAAAATATTTTTCTCTCACGTAAAGTCGATGACACTGAAATTTTGATGAAGAAACAAAACAAAGCCTTCTTCCAGATTTCGGGTGCAGGCCACGAGGGAATCTTATCGGCTACGGCGCGAGTGCTGAAGCCTGCCCACGATTGGTTCATTGGCTACTACCGCGACCGTGCTCTTTGCCTCGGTCTTGGCATGACCCCTTATGAGATGCTCTGTCAGGCCAATGGCAACACCGGTGATGTCGCCAGCCACGGACGTCAAATGCCGGCCCACTGGGGCTGCAAGCGTCTCAATATCGTTTCCAAGTCATCGTGCACGGGCACGCAATTCTTACAAGCTGTCGGTCTGTCTGAAGCGGGCCTTCACTTGAAGAAATCAAAGCTTAAAGATTCTCCAGCTTATGAAGACCGCGAGATCATCTATGTTTCAACCGGTGACGGCACAACCTCACAAGGTGAGTTTTGGGAAGGCCTCACGACCGCGTGTGTGAATAAGCTCCCCGTGCTTTTTATGGTGGAAGATAATGGTTATGCGATTTCTGTTCCGGTTAGAGTGCAAACTCCCGGTGCAAGTATTTCGAAAGCACTGGAGAACTTTCCTGGTCTGAAAATTTTTGTGTGCGATGGCAACTGTCCCATCGATTCATACAACACGATGGTCGACGCCGAGAAGTATCTTCGTGCTGGACACGGGCCTGTATTGGTTCACGCCAGCGTGACTCGTCCGTACTCGCACTCACTCTCAGACGACCATGGCTACTACCGCACAAAAGAAGACCTCGCTGACGAGGCTTACCGTGATGTATTCAACTCCTTTCCACGCTTCCTCACGGACACAGGTCTCTTCACCAAAGAAGAAGTCGAGCGCACGCTTGATGAAGCCAACAAGGAAGTGCGTGAGGCGATGACTCAGGCCCTGAACACTCCTTGGCCAGATAAGTCCACTTACATGGATCATTTGTATTCTCACGATGTGGATCCGACGTCGAGTGAGTTTGAAACCAAGCCCCAGTTCAGCGGTAAGGAAGACATCCCCTTGGCGACTGCGATCAACATGACACTCAAGAGTGAGATTAAAAAGAATCCCCTCATGATGGTGTTTGGTGAGGACGTGGCTGACTTTACTGAAGTTGAAAAATACGAAAACCCTGACCTGAAAGGAAAGGGCGGGGTGTTTAAAGTTACTCACGGGGTGCAAAAAGCCGGACTCCCCGGCCAGGTGTTTAATTCTCCTCTGGCGGAAGCCAACATCATTGGCCGCGCGATCGGGATGGCGATGCGAGGCCTCAAACCAGTGGTGGAGATCCAGTTCTTCGATTATATCTGGACTGCGTACATGCAGCTTAAAAACGAGATGGCGTCCA
>JAJTIF010000190.1 GCA_021299675.1 Pseudomonadota bacterium
ACCCTTTCAAAAAAACACTCGGTCGCTACCACTCCCGTAAAGGTGGAATTGTTCCTCTCATTCGCCCCAAAGAAGGCGTCTGGGGAATTCACCCCAAAAACATCGAGCAACAGTTTGCGATGGATGCTCTTCTGAACAATGAGATCAGTTTGGTCTCTCTAGTGGGGAAGGCGGGAACCGGAAAAACTCTCATGGCGATTGCAGCAGGCCTTGAGTGTGCGATCACCAAACAAAATTTCTCTCGCGTCCTTGTGTCTCGTCCTATCGTTCCCATGGGGCGTGATCTCGGCTTCTTGCCTGGAGATATCAACGAGAAGCTTGGTCCTTGGATGCAGCCCATTTTTGACAACATCGATTTCCTTTTCGGGAATCAACGTGCCCGCAATGAAATGACGACTTGGGATGAGCTGATCAATCAAGGTCTTCTGCATGTTGAGCCGCTCACGTACATCCGTGGTCGCTCGCTTCCGGGTCAGTTCATGATCGTGGACGAGTCGCAGAACTTAACCCCCCATGAGATCAAGACCATCATCACTCGCGCCGGTGAAGGAACGAAAATTGTTCTGACCGGTGACTCTGAGCAAATCGATAACCCATACCTGGATTCGATGAACAATGGTTTGGTCTATTGTATCGATCGACTCAAGAGTGAGGACATTGTCGCCCATGCCCGACTCCAGGTGGGTGAGCGTTCACCGCTTTCAGAGATTGCGTCGAAACTGCTATGATTCAGAGAGAACGTAGTTACCAAAGAGCGCATCTTCGAGCTCCTTATAGGGAGCCAGTACTCTTTGGTGACGAAGGCCATATCCATAAAGGGCGCGCCCTCAATATATCTGAGGGCGGCTTACTTTTGGATCAAGTGCCCAGCTTTCCGGCGGAAGCCGAGGTTCCTCTGCTCTTGCACATCCCAACCTACCCCTATTTCAAAAACTTTAATCTTCTCAAGATGAAGACTTTTTCCCGAGACCTCTTTGCGACAAAAATTGTGCGAGTCAAAGGGCTCATGGTTCGTCGGATTGGGACCACCACCTCAGTAGACCAAATCTTTGCGGCCCGCTTCGGCATTAAGTTCGCAGAGATCGGTGCCCACGAGCAGAAAATTATCGGCGATTATGTCTCAGTCTTCGCTTCGAATCTCATCTACCTTCAAATGCTGATTGATTCCTGGAACACAGATGAAGACATGAAAATGAGAACGAAAGAATTGGCGAAGATTTTAGGCTACGCTGAGATCGAGAGAATCTCTGAACTTCGCCAGCAAGTCTCTCACGACTACTTATCCCTTCAGTGGCTCTAAGTTGATTCAGCGCTCTCAACCACACTGATCAGAGCATCCATCGCTTTATCAAAATGCCCACCATGGTAGACCTTCTGTAGCTCTTTAATCATCTCATGGTGCAGTTTGTGGTCGAAATGATTTTTGAAGAGAAGATCCACGAATCTCTGGCACACGATGAAGACGGCTGAAAGTTGGTTAAAACGAGTTGTCGTGATGCCGTTGGGGAAGCCTTTACCATCAGGGCGCTCGTGATGCTGCTCAATGATGGTAATCGTTTCAGATGGGATCAAGTCACGCTTGCGGTTGAGAATCTCCGAGGCAAGCATGGGGTGACGGGCCACATCGTCGTCTAGTTCTCCGCCCTGGCTTTGATAATGATAAAGGGCATCGAAGCTCTTCGAATTCATGGTGATGTCACAGAGGAGTGAAGCCATCATACTTTTTTGAACGATCAAATGACTCTTCCATGGAAACTTATTAAGGGTCATTGTTAGGACTAAATTTGTGACTGAAATCTTGAGGTATTCCTCGGAGCAGGTCGCTTTAAAGCGTTTCACGAAGGCAAAAATGCCTGGTGATTGATCGAGGATTTTTTGCATCTTTTGATTAGCATCCTTCATCATCTCGAGCACCTCGGGAGTGGCACCTAGGCGATTGATGTAGGCTTTGGAGAGTTCATGGACCGTGTTGCAGGTGGAAGCGCGCAACTCCTCAGTGGTCAGTGGGTCATAGAACTTGTTGTTGGCCATGCGAGTTTGTAACTGCAGCATGACATTGTTAAAATCCGTCTTGGCGATGTAGATATGAACCATTCCCTTGCTGGATAGTTTCTCAAGGGACTCCTGGTAAGACTCATCAGCGTAGTTCAGTTTGATGAACTTATCGTTAAGAAAGATATGAGCTTCGATACCCTCAAAGAGGTTTTGGTGCTTGAGGACGTGAATGATGGGTATGGCAATCAGCTCTAAATTCATCACCCTAGAATACATCAAGCTGCTATTTTTCTTAAGTCAGGAAAAAGGTTAAGTTATGGCAACACAGTTAAAAGACCAATTTTGTTTGATTTAAACAAAAAACACTTAATGGGGAATCATTCAAAAGAATGGGTCATTCCCTTAATTGCCTCTTTAAATGGTCCCTCAGCTCTTTCTGCCATATGCCCCAATAGAAGCTGGACTCTCATAGTGTAGTCGTCTCCAAAGTTTTGCTCTGAAAACTCTTCCAAGAGATGGTTCGCCTCTGCTTCAAGCTGCGTAAGACTTAAAGTCCGGATGTAGTCCGTGTACTGGACTTGGGTTTTAAACTTGGCCCTCTGCTGGCGAACAGTCGTAAGATCGATGATATTTTGCATTTCCCCTCTTTTGATTAAAAGTAGGCATCCTTGCCTTCTTTTAGTTACCCCCCACACTTTGAAAAGCAAGGCTGATGCCAGACGTTACTCATAAAAAGTGCGTTTCATCGTTCTATTAAAGTGAACTAGCTTTCTCAAGTTTCGGCCGAGGCAGCCGAGCTAAGTTGTAAAAAATACTACTGCACGCTGCGAAAAACGAGAATAAATCAACCCATTCTTAACGGTTCTGACATTATGCCAAGGGTCAATTTGGGCAAAAATCCATAAA
>JAJTIF010000411.1 GCA_021299675.1 Pseudomonadota bacterium
CGGGCCTTTTTTTTGCCAAGTTTTCGATACTGACTGGGTCGCATGAACCCGCCATACCTCCACAGCCCGCGTCTTGCCCGCATCGCTCGCTCTCTGGCTCGCCAGCACTCAGGACACAAGTGCACGGTGGGTCCGTAGACACTCACGCAGCCCTCTTCGAGCAGGTCGAGCTCCAACTCTTTAAAGCGCCCCAGGATCCGCCCATAGATGTCACGCCCGAGCCACTGCATGGCCACGGTTTTGGAGGCCATGCGCTTGAGGCAGGCCCTGGCGAACTCTCCCGCCTCCACTCTCCCATCCAGGCTCCACTGTCCACGTTCTGGAGCATCGATGAAGGCCAGGCGCACGCGCTCCGTTTTTCCAAAGAGTTGAACCACCAGCGTGTCCCCGTCACTGACCTCAAGGAGGCTGACCAGGAGTGCGAGTGGAAAAAGTTCACGATGCAGAAAGAGGCTCAACAAAAGGCACATGAAATGATAATAAAGGCGCATCCGCGGATACTAGTCGAAAGGCCCAAGGTCATACTTGTGGAAAACCACCCGCGAGCGGAGGAATTGCAAAAATGAAAACCAATCAATTGGTCAACGAGCACTTTAGATTCGAACTACAGCACGTCGACAAAAATTGTGGCGCTCGCGCTGGAGTCATCCACACCCCTCACGGCTCGATCCAGACTCCCGTCTTCATGCCCGTCGGCACTCACGGTGCCATCAAAGCCCTGCAGCCCAAAGAGCTCAAAGATCTCGACATCGAGATCATGCTTTCTAACACCTACCACTTGCATCTCACTCCTGGCTCTGAGCTCATCGCCAAGGCCGGAGGCTTGCATAAGTTCATGGCCTGGGATCGTCCGATCCTCACCGACTCTGGTGGCTTTCAAGTGTTCTCACTTCAGAAAAACGGCATCACCGAAGAAGGGGCGCTCTTTCGAGATGCCGATGGGAAATCCATCAAGCTTACTCCGGAGATCTCCATCGGCGTACAGCAAAACCTAGGCTCCGACATCATGATGGCGTTTGATGAGTGCATCCCCTTTCCGGCCACCGAGAAGTACGTGGAGACTTCGATTGAACGCACGCACCGCTGGCTTGATCGCTCGATCGAAGCCTGGACCAATCCCAAGCAAGCACTCTTTGGCATCATCCAAGGGGGCGTCTACAACAAGTACCGCGATGTGTGTCTGGAAGAAGTCGTGAAGCGTGATCTTCCGGGCTACGCCATCGGCGGCGTCTCGGTAGGTGAAGGCCCCGAGCACATGGAAGCCATCGTGAAATACATCGCTCCCAAAATGCCCACCAACAAACCTCGCTACGTCATGGGCGTGGGGCTTCCGGAAGATCTCTTGATGATCTGGGAGAACGGCGTCGACATGAGTGACTGTATTATCCCGACGAAGTTTGCCCGCGGCGGTACTCTTTTCACCAACCGCGGGAAGATCCGCATCGATCATAAAAACTACCGCCGCGACTTCTACCCGATCGAACCCAATCTCAAAGACTACGTGAACACCAACTTCACGCGCGCCTACATCAAGCATCTCTTTGACTCAAACGAGATCCTGGGACAGATCCTCGCTACGGCTCACAATATTGCGTTCTATAAATCCATGGCCGGGAGAGCGAGAGAAGCGATCCTAGAAGACCGCTTCCTCGAGTTCAAAAAAGATTTCCTTGCGGGCTACTCAAAGAACTAGAACTTCTGCTCTTTGATCTCCCGGTTGATCTGGTCCGTTCGACTATCAGTCTCCTGACGGATCTGCGCTTGCGTGATGGTCCTTATGCCCGTATCACGGATCGCCTGAGACCAGGATTTAGAGAGCACGCCTCGCCATTCGATGGTGAAACAAGCAACCTGGGCCCGCTTACGCAAGAACTCCAGCACACTGTTACCACTGTTGCGGATCCTACAGTCATCAGCCGCCAGAAGCCCCAGGCGACGCACTTCTTTGAGATACACATCCACCAGGATTTCCTTCGCGTACTGCTCCTGGGTGCGAATCCACTGAGAAAAACCGGTGGAGGACATGATCTCTGTGCAAGCTTGAGAGATCGGACGCACAATGGCCTGGGTCTTGTCATGGTAGCGTAGCGTGAGGTTGTGGCGGGTCAGGATGACCTGCTCACAGGTTTGTGAAAACGACTCACCCTCTTTCACCCACGAGAAACTCTGAGACATCTCCTGCTTTGTTTTCTGCAGATCCACCTGAACAAACCGGGCCACTTCCAACTCTTCTTCTCCTTTGGCCTGTTGGTAAAAGCGCTCGATGTCTTTCACCACTTGTGGGATGGCGAGATCAAACAAGAGCCTAGACTCGGAAGCATCTTGGATGCCAAGGCCTGCAAAACTCATCTGCTGGAGAGAGGCGCTCACCTTCTCCGGGATCTGGCGATTGATACAATTGAGCTCTGCGATCTCCATAAATCCTTCCCCTACGGAGAATGGACCGGGTCGGATGGGCTCGGAGCGCGCCCCACGCGGCTGAATGGGCATCGCCTGACAGTCTTTCCAAATATCTTCGCTGGCTTCAGAGAGAAGCGCAGTCTGCGAGACCAAGAAGTCCATGTGGAGCTTGGTGTTTTCTGCTTTCACTTGCTCGTAGCCAAAGGACTGGAGGAAGCGCAGCTTGAGATCCGCGCTCATGCTCTCCGAGCGCGCCAGAGTGCTCGGAACAATTTCCTCGATCAACTCTTCGATCGCTTTACCATAGCAGCCCCGCTCATCGGCTTGACCGTAGCAATTGGTCATCAGCTGCATCGGCACGGCGCGCTCACTCAGCACGCGGTAAAACTCATTGAGACTGCGGTAGTAGTCTTGATTCTCACGAGCCAGGCTTATGTGTGACACCACATTCTGAATAAAGGTCGAACGCATGCGATCTTTGAACCCATTGAGCACATCGTTGGACTTCAGTGCTTTACACCCGTCCACGTGGTTCAACTTCGCTTCGATGACCGATTGATCGACGAAATCACTGACCTTCTTGGCGAGACACCCGCGGATATCCGCTTCGACGTTGAAAGGAAAATGACTCGCCGGCAGAGGCGTAGATGAGACGGCAGAACTCGGGGTGAGGTCACAGTCCACCGCTGCCTGGAAAAGATTTGGGGTGAGCAGTTGCAGGACATCTTTCTCAAACTGCCCAATCAACCCTGGGTTATCAAACTCATTACTCTCGAACACACTTGTCTTGTAAAACTGATACATCGGCTGCGGGATCACTCGCTTGGTGCGCTGACCTTCGAAGCGATAATAAGCGGCGGTATCCGCGAAGTGTTCTGCGGGAGACCCACCAGCATAACTACGAACGAATTGATTGAGAGCGAGAGTGGTCTGCCACTGGCGCTCCATCACATTGGTGGTGGGATTTAGGTATTCTTTAATACTCCAGCCACCGAGTTCGGCGAATGTTCCCTCGTGCGAAAAGTAGGAACGACGGTTATCGCGTCCCCACTGGTAGTCAATCTGGTGCGCCAGTTCGTGTGAGGTTCCCTCGTAAAGAAAGCCCGAGTCTTTATCACTTACGTTCAGGCTCAGACACCCATCATTGAGCTGCACATACCCGTTAGACCAGGCCAGGCCACACACCATGGCTCCTTGACCTTCGAAACTGGCAGTGCGCGGGATACGCTGGATCTCTTTCATGTTGGGCAGGGTTCGAAAGGGCGTCGAGAGCGCATGGCTTAAGCGCCAAAAACCATAGAGTTCATCTCGTGAGAAGAGGTAACTCTCCATGGGATGCGTTTTCTCTTTATAGACTCCCGCTGTCGGACTGGTTTGATCGTAGATTTTATTTTTAAACGAGAGCACGTGACCCATCTTCAAGTACCACAGGTAGACCATCCAGCCCTCAAGACCGTCACTACTCTTGTAGACCTTATTAACGACACACACAGCATCGTTACATTCACGCACATCAGGTTTGTTATTCAGGTCCCCGTAGTTACTTCCTACGGCCTGGAGAAACTTCGCCTGCGGCACCGGAAGCTTTGAGAGATCGAGGTGCTCCCAGCGCCCACGAACTTTAGTCGTTGAGTTGAATGGTTTTTCGAAGTGTTCGGCTTCTCGACGAACTTCTTGCACACTGAAGAGATCATTGCGGCAAGATGGATTCGGGTTATTCGCAGGAACTCGAGCAGCGGGAAGTTTCGAGTACGCATTCATCCACGCCGCTGTTACGACTTTTTGAGTGGGCTTGGGGTTACAAGCCGCTATGAGCACGAGAGAGAGTAAACTAATTTTTCGCATGATCTACCACCCTTGTGACTTGATCCACATTCGGATCATAGATCACTGATACGCCGAGCTCCGGACAACTGAGTTGCTTTTCTGCCATGAGATGAGAGTCTTTAGGTTTTGAGAGTTCCGTGAAGGTCGTTTGACAATCGCGCAGCGTGTGGCGCCAATGGAGAAGACTTTTTTCCTCTTCAGTGGGTTTTCGAAACCCCGCCGTCACAACATCCGCCTGCACTTGATACTTCTGATCATCCGGGTAAGTCAGTACTTCTACCGCCGGCACTGGGTTTTCCACCTTTGTCGGCTCGCCGATCTGAGACTGAAGCTCTCGCTTAGAAGTTTTTCCGTAATCAATTAACTTCACCTGATCAGCACAGGAGACTGCTGTAAACAGCAGCAACATAGTCACTCGTGAAAGCATAAAGGCCCCCTTAAACACTCTTTTCGGTTTAAGGGGGCCAGTACTTGATCAAAAAACTTTTAAATCTTTAAAATTAGTGGCTTACCGGCGCGTAGATTGAGTTCAGACCACTCATATTAATACCTTCAGCGCTTGAGAACCGCTCGTGCTTCTTTTCAAGCCACATAAAATCTGGACGGGTTTCAGAGATCCACTCGCCACCGATGATGTTTCCTGCGGCATCGATCTCCAGCGTGTACTCATAAGCCTTCGAGTTATAAGACTGCGCTGGAGTGTTGGTGATGGGATCCATCGACACGAAGTGCTCTTCTTCTGTTTCATCCAAGAGGCTCACTTCATCACCGTAGGTCATCGCCATTTTCATGTGGGCAATCTTAGCGGCACCATTGCGAGCCTCCACAGGAGTCGGTGCTCTCATGGCCACCACGCTAGACTCGTAGCCCATCACCGGTTGGTTCCACACATCAGCGAAACGGTCCACGTCAGCGATGAAGCCCTTATCCTGGATACCGATCATATTCGTGAGTACCACGTGCAAAGCCCCGGCGTTCACACCGGCACAATTCTTTGACTCTGGGTTTCGGGGCATGGTTTGAACACGGTCTTCCGGGTACGCCTCCCCTGGAACTTTTCCAGGCACCTTACAGCGTCCACCAACACGCACATACCCTTCAGCTTTCGCATGAGCATAATAGAAGCTCAAAAGACCTTTCACGTCCGTTGCACCAAAAGGCACAACCACACCATCACGGTTTTTTATGTTCACTCGCTGTGGCTCAGAGTGCAACACGGCGGCTGGTGCCCAACCGTGACAGATGCCTTCCCACCAGGAATCGTTAGGGGAGTACATCGAGCGGACCTTACGAGTCATGGGGAATGAATAGTTACCCATGAAGATGTCGTACTTTTCTGCTGGTGAAAGCTTCTCGAGTTCTTCAACACTCATACGCTCCACTTCCGCTTTCGTGAGAAATTTGTAGGTGAAATTTTCTGGATTTGGCTCTGCATTCCAGCGGTAAGCGATACCACCACGGTTAGAAGGCCAAAAAGTATCTGACCAGGCAAGGGTTGTATCAGTGAGCTTGGCTGCCAAGGGAGCAGCTCCGAATTTTGTCGTCAGGGCCTTTCCCGTGAGACGACCAAACTTAAGTGGATTGTCTGTGTCGTTCCATTTCGCCGCATAGGCAGAAGAGACGCAGGCAAGCAGAGTGAGTGCAAGAGTGGCACGCATAGAAGGCTCCTTCGAGTTAAGATCAAACGCGAGGGGTATAGCCCTGAAGCCGTGCTGAAAGCTACTCAATTCTGCGCAGCGCGTAAAAACTATAGACTTTCAACTGCTAAGTCTATGATTTTTGTGAGCTTTTTTAGATCCTCAAGAGCGACGTTATGGAAGAGACCAATCCGCAATTGATTGCGCCCAAGCTTTCGATAGCCATCTATATCTATCGCCACCCCGAGCTTTCTTAAGCGTAAGGCCAGGGCATCAGCAGAATATTTTTCATCCATATCAATGGTCGCCACCGCGGTGGAGCGAAAGCTCGCCTCTTTTACGAAACAAGAGAGATAGGGCTTACTCTCGGCCCAGCCGTACATCCAGTCGGCTTTTTCTTGCGCCTGTTTAATCACATCGGCAAAGCCCACCTTTCGCATGAGCTTGAGCTGTTCGTTGAGTAAGAATAAATTGGCGATGGCCGGAGTGTTATAGGTTTGATGGCCTCGACCATTCTCGATGGCATGGCTCCACTTCATCGACTCTGGGATGAATCGCGATTTATCCGCCTGCAACTTTTGCGCACGAGCAATGGCTTTCGGAGAGAGGATCGCCACATAGAGGCCTCCCTCTGCCGCGAAAACCTTTTGCGGTGAAAAGTAAAACACATCCACTTTTTTTAAATCAATATCAATCTGACCCGCGCCCGAAGTGGCGTCCACAGCGATGAGAGTATTTTTATTTTTTAGCTCCGGAAGACTTGAGATCATCACGCCCGTCGATGTTTCGTTCTGGGTGACACAGATCACATCATGGCCATCGACCTCTACCGGATTGATGCCTTCACCATAGGCGACTTTTACTTGGTGAGTTTGGATCCACGGAATGATTTGATGGGCCCGCAGCCATTTTTCAGAGAATTCTCCGCAGGTAAAATGCACCGAAGATTTTTCTACGAGCCCCAGCCCAATCATGTCCCACACAAAAGTAGCACCACCATTGCCCAGCACCACTTCATATCCTTGGGGCACATTCAGATACTGAATAAGACCCTCTTGGATCTCTTTCACGACATTCTTGACGGCGTCTTTGCGGTGGCTCGTTCCCAAGAGAGTTGTGCCGGTGGCGGCGAGCTTCTCCAGATGTTCCATGGGAATGCGGGAAGGACCTACGCCAAAACGCGGATCCGAGGGGTGCAAACTCTGAGGGATGGTGAAATTCTCAAACATAATCTCTCCCATGGGGGTAAAGGATCTCCATTATATTGCCATTGTCTCAAGCCTTTTGGGATACTTTCTGCGCCATGATTAAAGCCTTCTGGATAACTTTAACTTGCACCACTGCGTTCTTGGGGCTTCAGCTCTCAGCTATCGCCGCGTCCAAAAAACCAGTTCAATCAAGAACTTCTCGTTTCGCTTCACCAGTAGCACCAGCCGCAGCGAAGCCTTCTAAGGCTTCTCCTGATCAGCCCTTCGATAACCTGGGCTTTCATCTAGGCACGCTCACGGAATTCGTGGGAAGTGTGCAGACAGATGATCAAGGAAAGAAAAATTTCTTTGAGATGAACCCCATGCTGGGCTTCTCCACGCAGCTCACCCTCAATCCTCAGTGGATCTTTACTCCTGAGCTCAACTGGGTGCTGCCGCGGGAAGCGGGCGCCGGAGTAAGCAAAAATCTTTTCATGATCCGCGGCGATTTTGGCTACGCCTTTGAAGACTGGATTCGTCTGCGTCTGGGCACATCGCTGATGGTCAATAACATCCGGGGCAGTGGTGGCACCAGGCCCTTGAACAACGGTTCCGGGACCTCAGATTTTTTCGTCCCTCCTGAATCGCAAACCTCCCTCAATAACACGCTCGATCTGGGAGCAGAGATCCACTCCGATGAGCTGGCCCTGCGCTTTCAAACCTATTGGTATGCGATCTTAAACAGTGAGAAGCGCCAGCTCAGCTATTCACTCACACTCACTTTCTACTACGATCTTAAGGAGTAACGATGAAATTCATTCTACTTATTCTCCTTCCCACTCTCGCTCACGCCTTCACCCTCAACAACTCCATCGGTGCGCGCTACAAAGAAGATAAGGTCCAAGTGCGCGCGGGTCTGAATTCGAACTGCGTGAACGTGGACATGCAAGAAGTCGCGGGCCTGATCGATGCCGCCATAAAAGATTTCTGGAACACAGTCCCCACTTCCCGCTTGCAGCTCGAAGACGGGGGCAGCTTTAGTGTCGCGGATACTTTCGTGAACAATGAGCTCTGTTTGATCGGTGGTGCTTGTGGTGGTGCTGCCATCCCGGCTGTCACTGATATTGTGATCACTTGTAATAGTAATGCCACGAACTTTCCCGGCGGATCAAATCTTCTCGCCCTCACCCTTCCCACCGTGATCTCCGGCAAAGACATTAAAGGCTCGGTGGTGATCATCAATGAAGGCTCGACCACCTTTAAAAACCTCAACACCAATCAAAAAATCTCAGTGATCTCCCACGAGATTGGCCATGCCATTGGTCTGGGTCACAGTGATGACCGCTCATCCCTCATGTTTTTCTCTGTGGTGCCGGTCAGAAATGATCTCGGCCGCGACGACATAGACGGGGTTACCTATCTCTATCCCGTGCAAGGTGATTTGTTTGGACTGGGTTGTTTTCTTGGATCGACAGATTCAGGCAGCGGGATGTGGCCAACAGCCCTTCTCGGGTTTCTGCTGGCCATCTTTTTTGGACGAAGATTTAGACGGACTTCATAAGCGAGTTGCCGCGCTTCAAACACTCAGACTCATAAATTTTTAGTTGTTCCATCTCTTCACTATTCATCAAACTGTCGTCGATCAATTCCGGATCAAAACCGACGTTTGTGAGTGAGCGAAAACACAACATCCCCTTGAGAGTAGGATGTTTCTCTACCACCGCGATATTCTCGAGTCTCACGCCTGCAAACCCTGGGATATAAATGCCAGGTTCAATGGAGACCACTTGCCCCTCTTTCATCGGTAGCTGGGAGATCATAGAAAGACGTACACCGTCTTCGTGCACATGCACGCCCACTCCATGGCCCGTGCCATGGTTGTAGTTGTAGCCATGCTTAAAGAGTGGGGCGCGCGCCATCCCATCCAAGACGTTACCTTTGGTGCCAACGGGAAACACACTGAACTGGCAGTTCAAGAGTCCCTTCAAGACGAGAGTGTAGATTTTTTTATACTCAACATCGGCCCTGCCTTGATAAGAGGCGAAGAATGTGCGCGTGGTATCCGTAGCAAAACCACCTTCGTAATAGCCTCCAGAATCTAGGAGGATCATGTCATCAGCTTTGATCACGACTTCATCCGAAGGATTGCCGTAATGGATAATTGAACCATTGGGGCCCACACCTGCGATCGTGTTAAAGCTCTGGTCAAGGGCTCCCTGCTCTTTGTACTTCACGCTGGTCTCTTGCCACAGATCGAGTTCAGTGATGCGCTCGCCTTTCTTGGTTTTCTCTTTCACCCATTTCATGGTGTTGAAGATCGCTTTATCTGAGCGACGGAAGTTATCCTCCATCTCTTTGATCTCAAGCGGCTCCTTGATCGACATCCACTCGATCAGACCGGCTGGCTTTTCTTTCAAGCGGTCTGTGTGAAACACGGACATGAGTGTGTTGAAGTCAGCGCAGTTGAGATGGGCCGGATCGAACTGGATGCTTTCCAGGTGCAGAGAGTTTTGAATTTTTTCTAACTCGTGCTTGAGTTCTGTGGCTGAGACCTTGATCCACTCCACGCCCTCAATCTTTTCCGCCGACTTGTGCAGAGGAGTTTCATGCTCGATGAAAACATAAACCTTTTTCAGGGTCGCAAGCGCCTTAGCGCGAAAGCTTGAAAGGAAAGGAAGATGGTAGCCTCGGCAGTTCGTAACCCAGGCAATCTGATCCAGGGCTGCGATGAACATGGCATCTTTATCAGTGGTGAAAGCCAGACGAGTTTTTTCCAGCGTATCGCGACCGCGGTGCTCGCGGGAGACAAGCTTAATTTCTTTGGGAGCATCGACCGAGGACTTGGTTAGGAGCTGGCCGACTTCACCATTTTGAAAGGGCTTCACTTCAGACACACTTGAGAGGCGCTTGAAAAAACTGAGAGCACAGCGCTCAGCCTCGAGCCCGACTTTTTTAAGTTTAAGCTGCAAGATGTCTTGGATCAAAGCCTGATGATTGCCAGTGGATGCGTCGCATTTGACGACGTGAACAACGTCCAGGGGAACCTCTGAGTCAGCTTGCTCATGGTAGCGACCGTCGACGTAGAGATGAACTTTTCCTGTACGAGGCACCAAGGCTTCAGCCACGGAGCCCGTGAAACCAG
>JAJTIF010000162.1 GCA_021299675.1 Pseudomonadota bacterium
ACCATACACCACAGGGGGTTCATGGACATGGCCGCTTCCGGCGCGATCGGGATGATGCCAAAGAGATCTCCCCGCATGGTATTGATGGTCACCATGGTCATTGAGGTCATCATCTGTCCGTAGTACACAAAAAACACCGTGGTCAGCACGGTCATGATCAGGATGGTGCCCATCCTCAGGGCCTCAGCGCGCGGGGCACGCAGCGTGAGAAAGATAAAATAAAAGATCGCCGAGGCACCAATGACGTAGACAATATTTTTTCCAATGTCCATGTTGGAGAACATGAAAAAGACCAGCCCGATCATGGCAACGGAGAGAAGAGCAAAGGCTGCCCAGGAGCTGCCCTTCACAGGCTTTTGGTCGATCTCAAAACCGATCGCCGTGAATGGCTGGCGAGAAGCCAAGAGCACTACAAAAGCTGTCACGGCCATGGCCGCGGAGATCATGAAACCTCCACTGAAGCCGATCACGAGAACAATCAATGGGTAAAGGTACTGACCCAAGAGAGCACCGACGTTATTGACGGAGTAGTTCACCGGGTAGCAGTTTTCAAAATTTTCTTGGCTACTAAATGTGCGCTTAAAAAGACTCGGATAACTCGGAGACGCCAAGCCTCGCGCGTAGCTCGCCAGAGCAATGCCCGCCAAACTCAGAGCAACGTTCTTGGTGGCTGCTCCCGTCACCAATAAGAAATAGCCTGCGGCGAAGGAGAAATACGCGATGGAGAGCGAGCGGTAGGTGCCCAAGAGTTTATCCGCGATAAAACCGCCGGCGATGGCAAATAAGGGACCAATCGCCGAGAAGGCTCCCACGATCATCATGGTATCAGCTTCGTTGTATTTGAGATCTTCCAGAAAAAAACGCGTGAGGATGACCATGACCCCGTAAAATGACAGGCCAAAGAGGAGCTGGCAGGTCATCAAAGATTTATTCAATCTATTCCACATAAAAATCCTCACGGTTAATTGATAGAATTACTATGACACATGGGAGGGATCTTTAACAATACCTGATATAGATCATAGTGCGCCTCGAGACTTCCTTTTAAAATAAAGTCAAAGGAGCCTTATGACATCCATCACCACCATCATGACCTCTCACCCCGCTACCATCCTCGCCTCGCAGACACTGCAGGAGGCGTACCTCAAGATGAAAGCGATGAAGATCCGTCATCTGCCAGTGGTTGATCAGCGAGGGGTCCTGGTGGGAATCTTGAGTGACCGGGATCTCCAGCGTGTGATGCAAAGAGAGCGTGTCTCTGAGACTCAAGAAAATTATTGTTTCGAGTCCAAGGAAACAGTTGAAGCTGTGATGACCTGGCCCGTGCGTGTGATCGCCTCCAGCACCAGTGTAAAAACAGCGGCGCGCCTAATGCTGCAAGAAAAGCTCTCCGCCCTAGTGGTCACAGACCTCTCCAATCACCCGAAAGCGATCGTGACCACCGATGATCTCCTACGCTTCATCGTTGAAGCAGAGTCGCCCCAGATTGAGCGACCCATCCTCGCGGCTGCCCAGGCGAGCTGGTAAGAGTTAACTTTTGCGGGCTACATAGATCAACTGATCATCCCAGCCCCCATTTTGAAACCAATAGGCCCGCTTGATGCCTTCTCGCTCGAGCCCCAAGCTTTTGACCAGCTTGATGGATCGCTTGTTGGGCAGATCAATCGAAGCCTCCAGGCGCTGCAGTTTTAAATCTCTGTGCCCGATGGTGATCGCCGCTCGAACCGCTTCCCTCGCCAAGCCCTGACCCCAGTAGCGATTAAAGAGACGGTAGCCTAGGTTTGCAAACTGTAGCGAGCCGCGCTCGTAGACCGAGATGTCGATCATCCCCACCAGTGTGCTCTTTAGAAACACACCGTAGATGTAGCAGCGATCCTCCCGCGCCAAGCGCCGGTGTCGCAGCAGAAATTTTGTGAACACCTTAAGTGTGCACTTATTTTTTTTGAGGGGACCTTGGTCCCACTCGTTTTGTTGTTCAAGCCCGCCCGCGTAGGCTTTTACCCACGTGGAATAGTCACACCGGCGCAAAGGCCTGAGCGTGAGACGGGCCGTCTGATGAGTCTTCCGACGCATGAGATGTCCTTTTGAAAAATGGTATGAAAGAAAAAAGCGCGGCGGCGCTAGCGAAGAGCGAGGCCTGCGAAATGAGTGAATGTATTCATGCCGACCTCCTTACTTGAAATATGATCGTGAGTACTCTTATAGCGATTTATATTTTATGTGTAAAGCTGAGGATCATTTTCGCCATCCACAAAAAGAATAAAAATCCTCAGAAGCTAAATGGCATTTGTCATTGAATCCTTTCTGGCATTAAATATGATTAACCTCATCATGGAGATCACAATGAAAGCACTCTGGGCGCTTGAGCCATTTCACCAAGACAGTAAAGGAATTCAGGGCATGCATCGGATGCTGGCACAGCTCACGGGTGATCCCGCACAAATTGAGGTCGGCTTCATCGTCACTCGCAATGAGAGTGATTTGAACCTTGCCTTTAAAGTACCCCAGAAACAAAGATTCACCTTGTATCCTCGCAAGCTCCTCAAGGCAGCATTACAGAAAGCCAAGTGCACTATTGCTGAGAAAAAAATCCATGTCATCGACTTCAATACCATCACCACCACACAAACAGTTGATCGCTTGCTGAAGCTCGCGCATAGCCGGGGGGCGGATCTCATCGCCCTGCATACCCACTCTCGCAAAGGCTTCATGCGGCTCGCGCTCGGAAGCTTCGCTGAGACCGCCATCCATCGTAGTAAAAAAAGCCTCCTACTGATGAACCCAAAATCCACGTGGTCCGGAAGCATAAAGCAGATCCTCTTCGCCAGTGATTTCACTCCAGGGTCTGAGAAGCACCTCAAAAAATCGATCGAGCTGTCCAAGCAGCTCGGCGCAAAACTGACGGTATTCCATCAAGCGCAAATTAACTACAAGTGGTCCCTGGATGAATCTAATCCCCAGATCCAAAACTACCGCAAAGAAGTAAACAAGATGTACGCTAAGATCATCCACCTCTGTGAAGGCGCCGGGATTGCCCATGAGATCGTCCTCGCTGCAGAGTTCAGCGGAGCCTCTGATCTTATCTTAAAAACAGCTAAGAAAGTGAAGGCGGATCTGATCATCGTCTCGGCCAAAGTCGGTCCACTGGCGGCCCTCATGGGAGGCAGCACCACGAGACAAGTGATCCGTGAAAGCACTAAACCTGTTTTAGTTTTAAAATAGCTGGATCGGTTTCCATGAAACTCTCCACTCCCCAAGAGCTGATGCAGATCCTGGTCCCTCACCAGTCTATTTTTATTCACGGCGGAGCAGCCACGCCACTCAAGCTGATTGAGCTGATGATGAAGGAAGCCGATCGACTGCATGACATGGAGATCCTGCATCTGCACACCGAAGGTGATGCCCCCTATGCGCGCCACAAGGCTTTTCGGGTTTCGAATCTTTTTGTGGGAAAGAATATGCGCGCTCACATGGACTACGACACAATCGACTACATCCCCTGCTTTCTGTCCGAGATTCCTTTACTCTTTCGCAACGGCATCAAAAAAATTGATGTTGCCTTGATTCAAGTCTCTCCACCCGATGAGCACGGCCATGTATCTTTAGGAGTGAGTGTGGATTGCGCCAAGGCAGCGGCGGAGACGGCAAAAATTGTGATCGCTGAGATCAACCCTCGCATGCCTCGTGTGCACGGTGATGGATTTTTACACATCGACGATATTGACTACGCCATCGAGGTCGAGCGTGAGGTCTACTCCCCCGCTCGCCGAAAGCTTAACTCCACCGAGCTTCTGATCGGAAAACATGCTTCTGAATTGATTGAAGACGGGGCCACTCTTCAGCTCGGCATCGGTGCCATTCCCGATGCCGTGTGCACGCACTTGCTCCAACACAAAGACCTGGGGATTCACACTGAAATGTGGAGCGATGGGGCTTTTGATCTGATCAAAGCTGGGGTCGTGACGAATCGCCATAAAAAATTCCATCAAGGGAAAACCACTTCCTGCTTCATGATCGGATCCCCTGAGATGTACAGCTACATCAACGACAACATGAGTGTGCTCAACCTCGAGGCGAGCTACACCAACTTCCCGATGAATATTATCCGTAACCCGAAGGTGACGGCCGTCAACTCCGCCACAGAGATCGATCTCACCGGACAAGTCTGTGCCGATTCCATCGGTCACAAAATTATCTCCGGCGTCGGTGGCCAGATGGATTTCATGCGGGCGGCAGGACTCTCAGAGCGGGGCAAACCCATCCTGGCCCTCTCCTCAACGACAAAGACCGGTGCCTCGCGCATCCAGGTGCGCCTGAAAGAAGGGGCCGGCGTCGTCACGACGAGAGCACACGTGCACTACGTGGTGACCGAGTTTGGGGCTGTCAATCTCTATGGTCGCACTCTGGGAGAGCGAGCGAAGCTTCTCATCAGCATCGCCCATCCGAATCACCGCGAGGCGCTCGAGCGGGAGTGGCATGAGCAGAGAAAGCAGATTCGAATCTAGCTTCAGTTTTTACACAAAATCACCACGATCCATTCAAGCGCGCAGACACATGGACATCGTATACTTTTGATTTCATCAAAGGAGTCACTATGTCTTCCCCTAACATCATCGACCTACTCAAAGACGAACACGCTGTCGTGCAGAAGTTATTTAAGGTTGCTGCTGATTCCCAAGACTCTGAACGCCAAGAGGTCTTGCGTCTCTTGAAACTTGAACTGGTGCCTCACGCACGCGGCGAGGAAAAAACTATCTACTCAATGCTTCGACTCCAGCTCAACCAAGAACACGCTGGGGCTGAAGACATGTTGTGCCTGAACGAAGCCTTCGAGGAGCACCGGGTAATAGATCAAATGATCCAAGAACTCGAAGCCACGGGGACTTCTGATGAGCGCTGGATCGCGCGTCTTCATGTCCTGCGTGAAAATGTCGAACATCACATCAAAGAAGAAGAGAGAGACCTGTTTAAATTGCTTAAAAAGCACTTCTCTGACGAACGACTTGTGTCTCTTAGATCGGCTTACGAGTCAGCCAAGGAGAAGTACACCGAGTTCTTACCCTCGCAGACACAGACTGGTGCGTGGGAGCAGAGTTCAGATATGCCCTTATTTTAACCTTAGGAGGAGCAACTCATGTGCGAGACGCCCGCTCTCTCAAAGAGCTCCACGGGTCTGAGCCGGTAGTACTTCTCCTCTATCGCCTTTGACTGTTCGGCGTAAGGGGCGTTCATGACTTCGGCTAACTCCCGCACAAGCTCGTAGTTCCCGAGTGCCGCTTGCTGATAAGCCGGAACCAAAAACCATTCCCGCAAGCTGTACTTTGGGTTCACGGCTTTCATACGGGCCGAGATCTCCGCGCGAGATCCTCCCTGTGTGACAAGGGCCATCCAACTGGCGAACCACTTGCTCCAACGCTCACGCTCATGAGCCTCGACTGCTCGATAGAAACTCTTCGTTAGTGGCTCGATCGACTCGGGCACCTGAGAGAGCTCCCGGAAAAAGATGGTGTAATCCACCGGAGTCTGCCGCATCAAGAGTTCAAGCTCCTTGAAAAGCTCAACATCTAAAGCCTTCAGACCGAGTTTTGCCGACCACATGGCAGCGAGTTTTTTTTGCATCATAAGGGGAAATGATTTTCGGATGCTATCGAGCTCTCCCAAAGCTTCAGGTTGGGAAGCCAGTAAGGGAGTTAGGGCCAGGCAAAACATCCCAAAATTTCTTTCGGCAGCCAAGGGCTGATTCATGAAGGCGAAGTGCTGACCACCACCGGTCCAGGGCTGAAAGTTGGGATGGTAGGCTTCACAGAATCCAAAGGGGCCATAATCTAGAGTGAAGCCACCAGCGGCACAGTTATCGCTGTTAAAATTCCCCTGACAGTAGCCCACTCGGATCCAGTTTGCGACAAGAGTGGTGAGTCGGTCTAAAAAACTCTGGGCCAGCGGATTTATTTGCGCCGTGATTTCACCACTAAGAAGTTCTGGATACTCACGCGCGATCAAGTGAGACACTATTTTTTCTAGCTCCTCTCCTGCTTTAGCGTGTTCGTTTTTGCGGGCCCTGCGACCAAAGAGCTCGAGCTGTCCCACACGGATAAATGACGAGGCGACGCGCGTGGTGATCGCTGCGGGATCCAGCACGTAGATGTCTGGGTCGCGAGAGGTGGAGCCGGCAGAAAACCAAGGTCTTCTTACTTTCTCTTTAAGAGAGACATATAAACTCAACGAGCGCGAGGTAGGCACGCCGAGGGCGTGCATGTGTTCTTGCGCTAAAAACTCTCGGACACTCGAGCGCAGCACGGCCCGTCCGTCTGCCCCTCGACAATAAGGTGTCGGTCCTCCGCCCTTGAGCTGCATCTCCCAGCGACGCCCGCCTAAGAGGCCCTCGAAGATCGAGATGGCTCGTCCGTCTCCGTAGCCGTTGCCGGTCTGAAAAGGACACTGCTGGTAGTACTCAGTCCCAAAAATAGAGAGAGCGTAGCCGCAGGCCCAACCCTGTTTTCTCAAAGGCAGCGGGAGCTGAGAGAGGTCACCAGAGAACATTCTCATGAACTCTGGATTCTCAGCGAGAGCGTCGTCAAAGCCGAGCTCTCGAAACAGTGGTTTACTATGAAAGATGTACTCCGGTGCTTCGAGGGGCTTCGGGTTGACGGGTACGAAGTGGCCCGAAAAAACTTCTCGCGGCTCATGATCGACTCCATCTTTTCGAGACTGTGGATCCGGGGTGAGCTCTTCGAGCAATGAATACTGGGCCCTTGGGGCCAGATCTGTGAGTGATTTAATCATACCTCGACTTTATGCTAGGGGACCTAAAATGTCATACGCCACTTTGACCATGAAAGAAGTTCATACCCTAAGGAAGATAAAGGCATCCCTGAATCGGCGCGTTGACAGTCATTCATCACTTTTGAAAAGATGCAACCACCTCAAAAGTGGAGCTCCTCATGCGTCTTCTCTGGATTGTGTTACTCGTGATTTCAGCCTCTGCCCACGCCGGCAGATCTCGTCAGAGCTTAAAAATCGTCACGAGTAATTTTGAAAACCTCTTCGATGCCGTCCACGACATTGGTAAAAAAGATTACACCTACCTGCCTCTCGTGGTGAAAGAAGCCATGCCCGAGGCCAAAGCTTTCTGTGAAACCATGGGCGGATTTTTTCGTGTGGAGTGCTTCACGCTTGATTGGACTGATCAGGTGGTAGAGAGAAAAGTCACGCGCATCTCCGAGTTGATGAGCAAAGTTTTTGCGCCCCAGATGCCCGATGTGGTAGTGGTGCAAGAAGTGGAGAACATGAATGCACTCTCCATGGTGGCGCGGGCGATGGGTTCACGCTACCAAGCCGTTTTGATCGAAGGTCCGGATGAGCGCGGAATCGATACGGGCTTCATCACCAGTCTGCCGATCCTAAAAACGAAACTGCATGAATTCACCACTCAAAGCGGTCGCCCCACCCGCGGCATCCTTGAGATGACGGTGCGGGCCCATCGCAAAAAAGTGACCATCTTTGCCAATCACTGGCCTTCACAGTCAAACCCCGATGCAGATCGCATGATGGCCGGTGAAACCTTACTCAAAATCGCCAAAGCCGCCAAAAGATCCAGTGACCTCGTCATCCTCGCCGGTGACTTCAACACCGCTCAAGATGATGTGCAAAATGCACTCTCAACTTTCATTCTCCCCGACTTCTACGACGCCGAAGCGGAAGCTCG
>JAJTIF010000342.1 GCA_021299675.1 Pseudomonadota bacterium
ACGGATGATCCCAAACTAGCAACACTTGAGCGATTGAAAAAGAATTTGGACGTTTGATGCAGGGTTTAGCGACAAAGTCCCATCTTCTGGGAGTGGGGCTTGATCCCTTCTTTGAAGAGAAGATCAAGACCACAGTAAAAAAGTATAAGCTTCCCACCAGATCTCACTTCTGTGAGAGCATCGAGAAGCACAAGTCAAAAGACTTTTCACCTTCTATGATCATCCTGCAGGTTCCGCTCCACTTTGGGAACGCACTGAAGTTAGTCCAAGAAATCCTCTACCAGCATCCCCAGGCTTCATTGATCGTGATATCTCCCAAGAGTGACCCGCATCTGCTGGTGCATTTCTTCCGGGCCGGAGCCTTTGACGTCCTTTTCACTCCCTTTGACTCCTATGAACTGGTGCAAGCCCTCCGGCGAGTCCTGCTCAAGCCGAAGGAGGTCAAATCTCCTTTGGACTGGACTCCTCTTCAGGCGGCGGCGCATTTCTTCACTCGCTCCATCACAGGCCAATGGGATGACCTTGCGGATAACATCCAGAGATACTTTTCTCTCTTCGTTGATCAAAAAGAAGAGAAGATTTTTCTTATTGAAGGTGCGGTTGAGGGATATCTCACCACACGCCACAAGCTCAGCCCGGAAAAACAGCAATATCTCCAAAAGTTCCTCCACGATCCCAAAGCGCTACTCTTTGGTCTGACCAAACAGGGAAGACGCCGGGCGTGGGTGATTAAACTTGCGCCAAATTTTATCTGCTACTGGAACGTCGTCTTTAAGAGTGATGTCGATGGTGATCAACTCTTCAGCACGGGCTTCACTAACTTGCTCAGAGGACAGCGAGATCATTACGAGGTGCACTTGGAGCGAGAGAGGATGAAGCTCTTGGCCCTCACTGATGAGATCACTGGACTTTGGAACCAAAGAAAACTTACTCAAGATCTAGACGAGCGAGTGCACTCAAAAGATCCTTTTTCCTTGCTCTTCATTGATATCGATTTTTTCAAATCCGTGAATGATCAGTTTGGTCACGTCCACGGCTCTCAGCTCTTGATCGACATGGCTACGATTCTAAAAAAGGAACTCAGGGGAAGTGATCTGATTTATCGCTACGGAGGTGATGAGTTTATCGTTTTGCTGCCGAAGCTTGACCTTGAACAGTCAAAGATAACTGCTCTTCGTCTCTCAGCGGCCATTAAGCAGAATGAATTCTCTGTTCAGGAAAAACCCTACAAGCTGAGTCTTTCTGTCGGGATTGCGGTTTATCCTTTAGATGCGGCTACGGCTAAGGATCTAGTCGATTTTGCTGATCAGATGATGTACATGTCTAAAAAATCAGGTCGGGGAAAAGTTTTTCATATGACAGAGGTCATGTCTTAGCTAGTAAAGATTAACATAACTTATTAAACTTTTTTCACTTCACCTTAACTATAATAGATGTTAGCTAGGGCGCTTTTGTATTGGAAGGATCTAACTTGAGCTACGTACTACTAGTAGATGACGAAGATGATATTTTGGATGTTCTCGAGCTGGTTGTTCAGACGGTGACTACTCATAAAGTTGTTAAAGCCTATTCGGGACATCAGGCCCTCGATGAAATCTCTCGCTCTGGTAAACCTTCTCTTG
Organism: Pseudomonadota bacterium; assembly: GCA_021299675.1. GTDB lineage: Bacteria > Bdellovibrionota > Bacteriovoracia > Bacteriovoracales > Bacteriovoracaceae > UBA6144. The sequence continues at coordinate 1,623 of JAJTIF010000342.1, forward strand.
TCGTCTCTGATTATTCTATGCCTAACGGAGATGGACTTTTCCTTTACCGTGAACTTCTGGTCATTGGACCCGATGTCCCGTTTATCCTGTGCACTGCAAATCCCAAGGACCAGCTTAAAGAGTTCTTTCCGAATCTTAACCGCTTCATTCAGAAACCCTACATGATGTAGCCACTGAAAGATTATCTTTTAAGTATTTTTCCTCCCTCAATCTCAAAGACGGAGTACATTAAAGTCCCTGTAGGATATCTTAAGCGCTAAGGTGTGATCGAATTCGATGCCTATATTAAAATCAATGAAGAAAAGTATCTCAAGCTGCACCAGTCTGGTGACGTCCTTGATCCCGACGACTGCAGCCGGATTGAGGTGAAGTTTCTCAATAATCTCTTTCTTCAACGTGAGGATGCATTCATCGTAGTCAGAAACTTCGAGGAATTTCTCTCCTCAAAGATCCTCAACGCCCCAGAACCTATTCCGAAGACGATCGGTATAAATGAAGCTCTCCAGTCAGTCGCGATGCTCTGTAAGTCTTTTGGTTGGAGTGCTGAAAGTGTTCAGCTCGCAAAAAAAATGGTGGATGCGAGACTTAAAATCATTCAAAGAAACAAGTCCTGGCAGCAATTGGTCATACGTCCTATGGGTGATGACGGTTACGGTCTTCATATGTCGCAGTTGGCACTTATCACAAGTCTTGTCGCCCATAATATTGGCTGGCACTCAGAATCGACCCAAGAAAAACTGATCATGGCTTCTCTGCTTCATGATCACTTCGTTGACGAGTCGGTTTACGATTCATTAGATGCTTGGAAGCAGGAAAATGAGAAACATCATCCAGGTGGTTCTAAAACTCAATACTTTCAGCACCCCATCCTCGCCGCTGAACTAGCTCGAAAGATTAAGGGGTTGCCCGTTAATGTTGATACCATCATCGCCGAACACCACGAACGGCCTTTGGGAAATGGTTTTCCTCGCAGCTTAGGGGCTTCGCGCATTTCAGCTCTTAGTGGGCTCTTTATTATCTGCGAGTCTCTTGTGATGTATGCTTTCTCTCAGGAGGGGAAGGTTCCGTCGCTAGAGGGATTCTTGGCTGAGTACCCGGATTATGCCACCAAGGAGCCCTTCAAAAAAATTGTTAACCTTCTTCGTTTCTCAAGCCCTGCGTAGAGTGGAGAGTGCCCGCCTCACTTAGGAGGAGACGGGCCCCTAGAGCTATTTCTTTTTTACGGCAACTTTCTTCGTGGTGACTTTCTTTGTGGTAGCTTTTTTAGTGGCAACTTTCTTTGTGGCAACTTTTTTACTGGTCTTCTTAGTCGGTGCCGCTTTCATCAACTTCTCAAGCTTGGCCTGAAGAGCAGCCACTTCTTTCTTCTGAGACTCGATGAACTTCTTGGCGATGCCCGATTGCTTCTTAATTTCTTTTTCGAGGGCCGCTTTTTCAGCCGCGATTTTCTTTTTCGCTGTTGAGATGTCACGGTCTACGATTTTAGAAAGATCTGTTTGTGCATCTTTGACGATTTTTTTGATCTGGTCTTTGAGCTGGTTGACGTTGACGTCGCTCACGAGTGTTTCCACAGTCGACTTCACGTTCTTCACATTCTGTTGAACGTTCTTTTTCACGTTCTCGATAGCCTCTAAAACGACGTTGCCATTGTTGTCTTGCATAGGGTGCTCCTCAAGGTTGTGGCCGATAAAAGCCTGTGTTTTTTGTAAGTGGGACTCTGTACCCGAAACCAAAACTCTTCGACTTGATTTTGATAATGGGACAGAACTGGCGCCTCTTATACTCTGATTTGTAATAAAGTTCAAAGACCTTCTTCACTTCCTCCTCTGAAAAACCCTGAGTGAGTAAATCTTTATAGGTGTATCGAAAACTTAAAATCCCCTCCAATATGGCATCCAGCCGCTCATAGGGTGGGAGGCTATCTTGGTCTTTTTGATCGGCCCGCAGCTCTGCTGAGGGCGGGCGCTGGATAATCCCATCTGGGATAACTGCTCCAAACTTATGGTTTATCCACTCTGCCAGGCGGTAGGCTTCTGTTTTGTAGACATCTCCCAAGAGCGAGATCGCACCCACAGAGTCACCATATTGGGTTGAATACCCCACGGCGATTTCTGACTTGTTCGAAGTGTTGACCACCATGGCACCGGTCTGATTGGATCGGGTGTAGAGGAGTAGTCCTCTTAACCGACTCTGAACATTCTCATCCGTGAGTCCCTCAAAGCTTTCGGTGAAGGTGCCCTGGAAATTCATCTTGATCGTCGAATGCAGAAACTTGATGGGGAGGCTATTGAGCCGGACCCCGAGTTTTAGACAGAGTTTGCTCGAGAGGTCCCAGCTGATGGGGCTTGAGTAGTTGCCGGGCATGTAGATCGCCTCCACCTCCTGACCGGGCAAGAGTGACATCTTCACGATGGTCAGCACCAGGCTTGAATCCAGCCCTCCGGAGAGGGCCACGAGGAACTTCTTAAAGCCGGACTTCTGGGCATATTCTTGGAGCCCGAACTTCAGGGCCTCCGTGATCATCTCGCATTCGTCGTTGTCCCAAACGCGCAAACGGCGGGGCAGAGATTTGTCGGCGGAAAACTGCGCGGCAAAGAGCGACTCCCAGGTGTTTTCCTCCAGGTCATCGCCCACCGGAAGATACTGGGTCGCTAGGGCCAGAGGGAGGGAGAGAGTGTGCTCGGCAAAACGTGGGGCCACGCCCAGAGTTTCAAAGCCGTTCACCCCAAACGAGCTGCCATCGAAGAGGATCTCATCCTCACCACCCACGCGGTTAACGTAGTAGAAAGGGGCTTTAAAGAGAGTGGAAAGCGCCCGAGCGCGATCCCGGCGCTTTTGAGCTTTATAGATATCAAAGGGTGAGGCCGAAAGATTGAATACGGCTCGAAAGGGGCCAGCTTTGGCGAGTTCCCGGGCCGGATCGAGGTGATGAAAACTCGAGGCCCACATGTCTTCACAAATCAGAAGCCCAAATCTTTCGCCGCCAAACTCCCAGATCCCTGGAGTCTGACCGGCAGTGAAGTATTTCTGCTCGTCAAAGATGTCGTAGTTCGGCAGCAATCGTTTGGTGTAGATCTCTCGCAGTGAGCTGCCTGCTTTTAACTCATAAACCACATTCCTGATGTCCACGGGAACTCCCTCAGGTCCTAGGTCATAGGAGAGGCCGCCGAGCAGACAAACATAATCGTCTTGCTCTGGAAGTGTACTGGCCCAGGCATTGATCTCCTCCAAAAACAGATGGTAGCGCTGGATAAAGGGGGCAGAGAGGCAGAGGTCTGCTAGGGGATAACCCGTCAGGAAGAGCTCAGGGTAGAGATGAATGCCTGGGCGCTTGATCGAGCTTTTAAGGGTTTGAAAGATCGTCGAAAAATCGGCCAGGGTGTGGTGAGTTTGATGGAGATGAATCTGCATAATAATCCTAGGCTCGCGTTGACTGAAAAGGATAAGTTAACTACATCTATACTCCCAAAAGAGGACCTAGTATGTCACGAGTGTTAGTTATCGGAGCGGGCCTAGCGGGCTCGGAGGCAGCTTGGCTTTTAGCCACGCGCGGAGTGTCGGTCGTTTTAGCGGAAGTTAAGACCCTCAAGCTCAATCCGGCTCAGAAGATTTCGACCTTTGCTGAGCTGGTTTGCACCAACTCGCTCAAATCCATGGACCCCGATTCGGCCCACGGTCTCTTGAAAACAGAAATGCGTGCCCTGGGCTCGCTGGTGTTGGATGTCGCCAATGCGACGGCAGTTCCGGCAGGAGATGCCTTGGCAGTGGACCGGGAGCATTTTTCTCAGCAAATCACCCACCGGCTCTCTCACCATCCATTGATCCAGGTCATCGCCTTCGAAGCCAGTGATCCCATCGCCCTCATGCAGGAGCACAACTGCCAACATGTGATCGTCGCCTCTGGGCCTTTGACCACCAACCCGCTTGAGACTTGGCTCACAGAGAATCTCTCCAGTGAAGATATCTATTTCTACGATGCCATCGCCCCGGTGGTGGATGCCGATACGCTTGATTATTCGAAGCTCTACTACAAAGACCGTCATAAGCAGCCCGATGAGCGCGCCGACTATCTCAATGCTCCGATGAACAAAGAGCAGTACGACGCTTTCATCGCAGAGATGGTCGCAGCAGAGAAAGTTCCTCCAAAAGATTTCGAGGACTGGAAGTTTTTTGAGTCCTGTTTGCCCATTGACCTCATGGCCGAAAGAGGACCCGAGACCGCAAGGTTTTCGTGCATGAAGCCCATTGGTCTTGAGCTGCCCGATGGGAGTGAGCCTTGGGCCGTCGTCCAGCTTCGGAAAGAAAACTTGCAGGGCGCAGCCTTTAACCTCGTCGGTTTCCAAACCCGCCTGACCTACAAAGAGCAGGTGCGTGTGTTCCGGATGATCCCAGGTTTTGAGGAAGCGAGTTTTATTCACCTCGGCTCTTGTCACAGAAATTCTTTCCTCAACTCGAGAAAACTTCTTAACTCCTCCATGACCAGCTTGAAGTTTCCGCAGATGAGTTTTGCCGGTCAAATCACCGGAGTTGAAGGTTACACTGAGTCAGCGGCGATGGGTCTCTACGTCGCCCACCAGCTCTGGCGAAGACTACAGGGACTCGAGGAGTTGGCGTGGCCCAAAGAGACGGGCATTGGTGCGCTGGTGAACTACGTCATGACGATTGAGAAGCCCGCCCCCTCGAACATTAATTTTGGATTGCTCCCGAACATTGAGATGACTCGCGAGCAGAGAAAATCAGGACCAAAAAAGAAAGTGCGCAAGCAACTCGCCGCTCAGCGGGCCCGGGAAGTGTTTTCAGGTTTTAGTCAACAGTTGTAAAAAGCGGAGAGCGGTGTGGTTGGAATGCTTAGTATTATGGCGGCATCTTTCTTGTGGGCGCTGGATACCCTTATCCGCTACCCACTAGTCGATGGTGGCATCAATCCCGTCGTCATCGTTTTCCTTGAGCACTTGATCCTGACCTTCGTTTTTCTCCCTAAGCTTGTGAACAATCTCCCCATGATCGGAAGCCTGACCTTTAGCCATGGCTTCTCGTTTTTAGTCGTGGGCGCCGGTGGTTCCGCTATTGCGACCATCGCCTTCACTTCAGCCTTCATGTATCTCAATCCCTCGCTGGTCATCTTGCTGCAAAAATTCCAACCGGTGATCGCGATTTTGCTGGCGCACTGGATCCTAAAAGAACCTCTGCCCAAACCCTATATCTTCTGGGCCTCGATCTGTTTGATCGGTGCACTTTTGATCAGTGGGCCCGACATCGAGAAAGTCATTCAGCTCTTGAAAATGGATCCAAGCCGCTTGGCCTCCGACGGCGCGATCCGCGGGTACGCCCTGGTGGCAGTCTCAGTCTTTGGCTGGGGGGCGAGTACGGTGTTCGGCAAGAAGCTCACGCTTGATGGCTTCGAGCCCACGAACATTGCCGGAGGGCGGTTTTTGGTGGGGCTGATGGCGATTGCCTTTTTTGTGCCCTGGGGGCAGGACTTTATTTTTAAAGACCAAACCGACTACATCCGCTTAGTCGTTATGGTGATCTTCTCTGGGGCGCTGGCCATGTGGTTTTACTACCAGGGCATGAAGCGCCTGCAGGCCAAGGTCGTGACTATCATTGAGATGTTTTTTCCCCTCATGGCGATTCTTGTGAACTACATCTTCCTCGGTAAACAGCTCTCAGATGTGCAGCTCTTGGGCGGGGGACTATTGATGTTTGGCGCCTGTATCCTGCAGTTTAAGAAGTACTAATATGAAAGTAGCCTTTGCGATTGATTTTCTTTTAGAGCGTAACCAGGAAGTCTTCCTGCTCGAACTACTGCTCGCGGGCTTTCCAGACGCCGAGATCTACACGCTTGCTCACGCCAAAGGAAAAATCCTGGGTCGCATTGAAAACCATAAGATCATTTCTTCGCCCTTGAGCCGCTTCGTGCAATCCTATGGCCACCTCAAAAAAACCAGCTGGATGATTCCGAGCGCGCTTAAGCAACTCAAGGTGAACCCCGAGGTGGATAAACTCATCATCCTCTCCAGTGGCTGGGCTCACGCCATCGACTCTGGTCCTCGTACCGAGCGCTTCGTGTGGCTCTCGCATTTCTCCGAACTCACAAATCTTTTTGGCTGGAAGAA
>JAJTIF010000214.1 GCA_021299675.1 Pseudomonadota bacterium
AGTCAGAGCTTGGACCTTTCCCAAGGGTGCGAAGGCTCCACAGGCAGCTGGGGTCATTCACACAGACTTCGAGCGTGGCTTTATTAAAGCCGAGATTTATCACTGCGAAGATTTATTCCAGTTTGGTAATGAAGGCAAAGTTAAAGAAGCCGGCAAGATCAGAATGGAAGGAAAAGAATATCTAGTGAAAGATGGAGACGTGATCCACTTCCGCTTTAACGTTTAAGAGTTAAAGCCAACGGTCACGTCGAAGATCGCATTAAAGGCTTCTTTGTCTGTGAGTTCTTTCTTATCTTCTAGTACCTTATAGAAATACAGATTTCTAAAAATAAGTTTTACGTAATTGCGCGTCTCGAGGAAGGGGATGTTTTCAATACTCGAAAGCATATCATCTTTGAAGTATTGACCCTTCCAGCGCTCGACTCTGTTTTCCCCCGCATTGTAGGACGCTAGAACAAACACCAAATTGCCCTGATAGCGTTTGATGAGCTGCTGGAAGTATTTGGTTCCAATTTCCATATTGGTCTGCGGGGTCGCCAGATGAGTTTCTCTTAGCCCCTTTTTAAATCTCTTCGCCGTCGCTGGCATGAGCTGCATTAAGCCGCGAGCGCCCACGCGAGAGCGCGCGTTGGGATTGAATACGGACTCTTGTCTGATGAGCGAGAGAAGTACCAGCGGGTCAATCTCTTGCCCAGTGACCGAACGATTTAACTGGGAATAGTAAGGCCGTGGATAAAGGATCTCGAGCAAGTAGCGATTAAAATAAACGCTTTTCAAGGTCAGGGCTCGGTAAATAACTTTGAAGGAATCGAGGTAGTTATTTTCTGCGCCGATGAGTGCAGCTGTAATGAGGAAACAATCACTTTGGACGTTCTTGGCGAGATCTTTGGGAAAACGACTAGCAATGCCGGGAATAAAATTTTTTTCAAAACCACTTACTTCGGCATTGAGAAATGCTTTTGAGTCTAAGCGAGCCCAGACACGTACCCGCTTCCAAGCTTCTAAGACCGAGGGATCGATGCCCTTGATAGCAATCGTCGGCGTATTGTTTTCATCGATCTTTGAATAAAATTCGATCAGCTTTGATTTCGGATGAAACTTACGAAGTGCCTTGGTCGCCATGATGGCGTAGAAGCTTAGGGGATGCTCCTCGATTGTCTGTTCCCAGAATTCGCGCGCATCACTTTCCTTCTCATTTTTCTGATAAACATAGGCGATCCAAAACTTTAGTCTTGAATCATTGATTGCCTTAAATTGCGAATTCAGCTTATTGGTCTCGATCCACTTAAGGCTGGTCTTCCAGTCTTCTTGGCTTCCCGAAATCCAAAGGCGATAAAACCACGCATCTTCTCGCAGGTCCTGGCTTCCATGGATTGCCACGAAATCATAGACCTCTTGTGCGGGCCCCTCGAATCCAGCACGCCACAAGTTCTTCCCAAGATCCGAAAGACGACTGAGAGACGTTTCTTTCGAAAGGCGATTCATGTTGAGTGATAACCAAGTTCTAATTTGGGTCGTTTTTGCTTGGACGTTAGCAGCATCACTTGTGTCGATAATTTTATAAGCCTCTTCAATCATGCGCGAATACTCGGCGTTGAAAACCTGGAAGGTCGATTGACTGTCAAGGCCCGAGAACTGAACTTGTCGAGTGAGATCGGGGGTAATGATCAACTCGGCGATGACATCTTTGGGGATTTCACGTTGTTTGGCAGAAGAAAAATCAGTCACGAGATTTGTGATGACCAGTTTGGCAGAATCTTGGCCCTCAAGTTTCTTGAGAAACCACACAAAGTCATCGATGTTTTTTGTGGTCACAAAATATGACATATATCTTTTGAGGAAACTTAAATCGTTCGGACTTAAGCCCCCCGCTTTTTGAATCTGTGGCACCATCTTCTGTAAACCGAGTTGACGGCAAAAAGAGAGCCGTTGCAAAAGGAGTTTACGGGCCATGCCAAAAGTTGTCCTCAGTCTCTCAGATAGTCCAAGACAGTGAGACGTCGTTTGCTCATAGCTGAGTTCCGGAAGTCCTTTGAGATCGAGGAGCCACTCATGGAAAATTGAAAACCGGGGACTGCGGATTGAGTCTTTGAGACCCTTGTCGATGAGGTAATTGCTCGCGTATCCCTTGCTGGCTATTTTATAAATTTGAAGAAAGTGATCATAGACCAACACGTCTGATTGTGTGATCTGCAGATCTGTATGTGTAACGATTTGCTCCCAAGTGGGAGAGGCTTCGGTTTCGGCCCGAACGAGCTGGAGATTAAAGACTAAAAACAACGCAAAAAACATTGAAGTCAGTTTACCATGAGTAACATATAAGTAGAGAGTTATTGGTGGGTTTCGAAACGCTTTTGTATTTCACTTAAGCGGGCATTGATTTCTTGGATGACTGGTTTTTTATCTTCGGGGACAACAAGTGCGAGATTGTTTATATAGCTGGTCACTTCTGTCAGGTAAGCGAGATCGTCTTCATGCTTATCGGCTAATCGATCGAATGCATTGTTCACTTCTTCTGCGACCTCGAAGAAATTGTCACCGTCACGAAAGCTAATATGCGTCGGAGCTTCACCCTGAGCAATACCTCTCAGGTAATTGGTCAGCTTGAACATGGGGCCCGCAATTTTGTGCGTCAGAAAGATACAAATGATAAAAACGATGAGAATGTAGATGAACTGGTAGCCAGCTAAAAACACGAACAACTCTGTGCGCGCTGCTTTAAGTGCGATTTTCGCTTCGGGAGACATCTTCGTGAAGGTATTGAAGAGTTCCATAATTGTAAACGGGTAGATAAGACTTGAGATCCATACCAGTGAACAGATAACCAAACTAAATTTAATTTGAAACCTGGGATTGATAAGAAAAATGGATCTCTTGTAGACGGACAAAAAACAACTCCACGAGAATAGTTATATTCATCATAATAGGATGAAAAAATTAGCGCCAGAAATATCTCAAACTATTGAGGCTGTGCGGCTTAACCAAGTAAACGTGTCAAGAATAGAGGAATGAGAATGAACACCGAAGATATTAAATCAAAACTGGTCCACATTAAAAATCCCGTCACGCAAGCCACCTTTCACCAGGAAAATAGATGGAAGGACATCACGGCAACAGCAGGAAAAATTACCATCACCTATGACCGCGAAGGCATAAGCCCACAAGACAAACGCGTCGTTGAAGCGCTGGTGGTAGAAGTACTCAAAGAGTTCGCTGCCCCTGAAAATATCACTCTTAAAACGGTCTCAAGCACTTCAGCCGATGTGTTTAAGGCAGTCGGTGGTCAGGCTCCG